>NZ_JAAAHR010000069.1:0-43995 GCF_009908215.1 Nonomuraea sp. K271
CGCGTGGGGGGCCTGTGGATGTTCCTGGTCGGCGGGGTTGGATCCGGTGGGGTCGGCGAACCAGTCGTAGGGCGCGGCATCGTCGCCCGACACCTCCCAGGGCTGCGCGCCCGGCCGGTCCTCGGGCTCCGGCAGGTCCGGGGGCGGGCCTTGGAAGACGGGAATGGCGGGACGGGCCCTGGGGGCCGTGCCTTCGCCCGCAGGGCTGCCGAAGGGGGGCCTGCCGGGCGGGATGCCGGAGGCGGCGTCGGAGGGTGTGAACGCCGGTGGAACGTCTCGCCCGTCGGTCTGGCCGAAGCTCGGCGGTGGCGTCGCCGGTGCGGCCGAGTTGTCGGCTTCCGTGCGATCGTGCTCAGACCCGGGTTCCTGGCCACGCATAGGGCGAGCCTAGCGAGAGAGACGAGATCGTTACGTCGGTATAAGCGTTCCCGAAAGGATCCGGCATCCCGTTTGGGGCGTTACGCGTACGAAGCCGGGTTTCAGTTTCGTGGGCTTCCGGTGACCGAACGGTTGTCCAGCGCCTCGAACACCGTGGCCTTCGTGATGTCGTTGATGGCGGCGAAGAGCTGCTTACTGCCCTTCTTGTCGGGCTTTGTACCGTCCTTGTTCTGGAACCACACCATGATCGCGTAGTGGCCGTGCGTCAGGATCCGGGTGCCGCCGCTGCCCGAGCCGATGAACTTGGTGACACTGTCCTTACCCGCCAGCGGTTTGACGTAGTTCTGGGTGTCTCCGGCCTTGGCCACCTTGCTCGCGGCCTTGCTGGTGGTGAGGTTGGCCACGCCGATCGTGCCGATCACCTTGCCCGCCTTGTCGCGGAAACTGGCACGGAGGAGCTGAGTGCACTTGCCGGACTTGAGCGCCTTCTTGAGATCGTCGCCCAGGGCGCCGTCGTCGCACTTCTTGTCCTTCTTGGTGATCGTCCGCTCGTACGACCGCTTCGACACGGTGATCTTCTTCTTGCTGCCGAAGACCTCCTTCACCGAGATCGGGTCGGGGTCGGTGGAGCGGCTGCCCGCGAAGCCGTACTCGCCGGGAGGGGCGGACGGCAGGGGCACCGTGGTCATGCGGGGCTTGGCGGTCGTCGCGGGGACGGGGTCGTCGGCGTTCCACATGAACACCAGGCCGCCGCCGAGCAGGCCGAGCACGGCCACGCCGCTGATCGCGAACCACAGCGGGGCGCGCGAGCGCGAGCCCTCGTCGTACGGACTCCACCCGACCTTGCTCTGCGGGGCCGCCGGCGCCTGCTCCTTGGGCTCGCCCTCGGCGCGACCCTTGCGACGCGGTCGACGGAAGGCGCTGCCCGGTTCCTCGGGCGGGTTTCCCATCCCGTAGGGGGCGCCACCCGTGCCGCTCTCACGTTCCCCGTTGCCGTTGGAAACCATGGGGCGACATTACCGTGATGTTCGTCATCGGGTTCCGAAGTCCTGGGTCCACCACGGGCCGTCGGGGCCGTCGGCGACGCCGACGCCGATGGCCTTCAGCCGGCAGTCGAGGATGTTCCTGCGGTGGTCGCGGCTGTCCAACCACCCGCGTACGGCCTCGTCGGGGGTGTCGTAGCCGGCGCCGATGTTCTCGGCGGCCCCCCAGTGGTATCCCGCGCGCTCCATGCGTTCCCACGGGGAGTCGCCGCCGGGGGAGTTGTGCGCGAGCCGCCCGGTGCGGGCCATCTCCAGCGAGTGCGTACGGGCTGAGCGGGTGAGCCCGCGGTCGACCCTGAGCGGCCCGCACCCGTGCCGGGCCCTGGCCGCGTTGGTGAGCGAGACGACCCTCGACGCCATGCCCGCCATGACGCGCACCCCGCCTTCGTCGCTGCGGAGCTCCGCGGAGCCGTCGCCCTCGCTGTTGAAGCCGGGGATCTGCCCGTCGGGTTTCTTGGTGACCTTGGGGGTCGTCCTGCCGCGGGGGGTGGCCCTGGTCGTGATCTCCCGAGGGATGCGCTCGGCCTGCGGTTGGGCCTTCTTGGACGCCTTGGGCGCGGCCTGGGCGGTGGCGGCCGCGGGAGGGACGGTCTCTTCGAGGTAGACGTGGCGGGCGGGCTCGGCGTCGTCGGTCAGCCGGCCGATCAACACGCCCGTGAACAGAACCGCCATCAGGCAGGTCAGCACACCCAGGTGATTCCGGCGCCGAGCGCCCCGCTGGGTTGGCCGGGTGTGAGAGTTCTGCCACATACCGCCATCAACGATAGGGATGTCTGGTCCTGGGAAAGAAGGGGTCCCAGGGAAACGAAATCGAACCGTTCTGCGGTCGGGTAGACTCGTGCGAGGTTACCGGTCTTTTGACCAGCACGCCTCCGGGCGGGTAGCCTCATCGTTCGTTGTGTGCATAGGTCCAGCGTGACCAATGCGCGGCGCGTCCGGCGTCATCTCCCGTGTTGCGGAGACGGAAGGTCCGGGCCGTCGTGTGCCCGCACCGACCGACCAATGTTGCTGTCGCATCCGACAGCGCCGAAGACGCGAGCATAAAGAAGGCTACGACCGTGCGCACGTACTCACCGAAGCCCGCCGACGTCCAGCGTCAGTGGTACGTCATCGACGCGACCGATGTCGTGCTGGGCCGGCTGGCCAGCCACGTCGCGACCCTGCTCCGCGGCAAGCACAAGCCGATCTTCGCCAACCACGTCGACACCGGTGACTTCGTCATCGTCATCAACGCGGACAAGATCGCGCTGAGCGGCAACAAGCTCGAGCAGAAGAAGGCGTACCGTCACTCGGGCTACCCGGGCGGTCTGCGTTCCGTCAGCTATGGCGAGCTCATGGAGAAGCGGCCGGAGAAGGCCGTCGAGAAGGCCGTCAAGGGCATGCTGCCGAAGAACTCCCTGGGCCGGAAGATGGCGAAGAAGCTGAAGGTCTACGCGGGCTCCGAGCACCCGCACCAGGCCCAGCAGCCGGTGCCGTTCGAGATCAGCCAGATCGCCCAGTAAGTAGACCCGCGGGGGAGACCCCGGCGCCGAGTTTCGAAAGTAAGAGGAGAACCGTGGCTGAGCCCACCGGTGTCGAGACGGCCGTAGAGACGGCTGTGGTGGAGGACTTCTCCAGCGAGGAGTTCCCGTCCGAATACACCACCGAATCATCCGCCAGCGCTGACGCTCCCGTGCGCAAGCCCGTCACCACGGGCAACTCGTACGGCACCGGCCGCCGCAAGGAGGCGATCGCCCGCGTGCGCATCGTCCCCGGCACCGGCAAGTGGACGATCAACGGTCGTTCGCTGGACGTCTACTTCCCCAACAAGGTCCACCAGCAGATCGTCAACGAGCCCTTCGTGGTGCTCGGCGCCGAGGAGGCGTTCGACGTCATCGCGCGCATCGACGGCGGCGGCGTCACCGGCCAGGCCGGCGCGCTGCGCATGGGCCTGTCCCGCGCCCTGGCGGTCCTGGACGTCGAAGTCAACCGCCCGCCGCTGAAGAAGGCCGGCTTCCTCACCCGTGACGCCCGCGCCACGGAGCGGAAGAAGTACGGCCTCAAGAAGGCCCGCAAGGCTCCGCAGTACAGCAAGCGCTAAGTTGGCGCGCCTTTTCGGCACCGACGGGGTACGCGGGGTCGCAGGTCGCGACCTCACAGCGGAGCTCGCCATGGACCTCGCGGTCGCGGCGGCTCACGTCCTCGGCGATGCGGGCGCGTTCTCCGCTACCGGCCCCAGCCGTAAGAGCAGGCCGGTAGCGGTCGTAGGCCGGGACCCACGCGCCTCGGGGGAATTCCTCGAGGCCGCGGTGGTCGCCGGCCTCGCGGCGTCTGGAGTGGACGTACTACGCCTCGGCGTGCTGCCCACCCCGGCCGTCGCCCACCTCACGGCCGCCCTCGGCGCCGACCTCGGCGTCATGCTGTCGGCGTCGCACAACCCGGCGCCCGACAACGGCATCAAGTTCCTGGCCCGCGGCGGCTTCAAGCTGTCCGACGCGGTCGAGGACGAGATCGAGCGGCGGCTGGGCGAGGAATGGAGCTTTCCCGTCGGCTCGGCCGTGGGCCGCGTGCGGGACGCGTACGGCGAGGCCGACCGCTACATCTCCCACGTGCTGACCACGATGAGCACCACGCTCGACGGCCTCGACATCGTGGTCGACTGCGCACACGGCGCCGCCCACATGGTGGCGCCCGAGGCGCTGGTGCGCGCGGGAGCCAGGGTCGAACCCATCGGCTCCAGGCCCGACGGGCTCAACATCAACGCCGGCCACGGCTCGACCCACCTGGACAAACTCCAGCAGGTGGTCGTCTCGCGCGGGGCCGACCTGGGCGTCGCCTACGACGGCGACGCCGACCGCTGCCTCGCCGTCGACCACACCGGCTCGATCATCGACGGCGACCGCATCATGGCCGTCCTCGCCGCCGCCATGCACGCCGAGGGCCTGCTGGCGAAGGACACCGTGGTCGCGACCGTGATGTCCAACCTCGGCTTCAAGCTCGCCATGCGCGAGGCCGGCATCACCGTGGTCGAGACCGCGGTGGGCGACCGCTACGTGCTGGAGCGCATGAAGGGCGACGGCTACAACCTGGGCGGCGAACAGTCGGGGCACGTCATCATGCTCGACCACGCCACCACCGGCGACGGCCTGCTCACCTCGCTCCACCTGCTGGGCGTGGTGGCCAGGACGGGCGTGCCGCTCAAAGAGCTGGCCTCGGTGATGACGCCGCTGCCGCAGGTCCTGATCAACGTCAAGGACGTCGACAAGGGCAAGGCCTCAGTGCCCGAACTCGTCGCCGCCGTCCAGGAGGCGGAGGCCGACCTGGGTGAGACGGGGCGGGTGCTGATCAGGCCGAGCGGCACCGAACCGATGATCCGGGTCATGGTCGAGGCCGCGTCGGAGGAGCACGCCACCCAGGTGGCCGACCGCCTCGCCGACGTGGTGCGCAAGGCCTGCATCTGACTCACGTCGGGTACGGCACTCGCTGCCGTACCCGACGCTCATGAGCGGGACCTGAGCTGGGCGTCCATGGTCCAGATCCTTACCTTGACCCCGGTCACGCGGCTGCGATACAGCTCGCGTTCGGCGAGGATGCACAGGTCGCCGAGGCCGAGCTTGCTCATGACGTGATCGGTCAGCGGAACACCTGTGCCGGCTCCGGCGATGAGAGATGGCAGGAAGTCACCCCCCATTCGACCGTGTGCAGGACCCACGGCGCCTTTCCGTCGATCACCGATTCCAGGAGTTCGGCAAGTTTCCCCGCGTAGAGCCGGCGCAGTCGGCCGTCAGACAACTGGGCGATGTGGTTGCCGGTCTCGATCACCGTGGTTACGGGAAGGATGAGGCCGCAGTCACGTTCGTCCTCAGAAATTTGGTCAGCTCAACGTTACAGGTGACTACTCGTCTCCCGTGAGGGAGAAGGATCGCAGCCTGCGGCCCGCCCAGAAGACGGCCGCGACGGTGACGATGAGCAGAGCCGGTACGGCGAAGCCGAGCGTCACGTCGGCCTTGAGGAACGCCGAATCGGAGATCTGGTCGGCGATCGACTTGGCCCACTGCTGGATCGAGAACCTGCGGGCGCCCGGGACGAACCCGCCCACCACGGTCTCCCACACCAGGGCGTAGATGACGCCGATGGCCACCGCGTGCCGGGTCAGGACGCCGAGCAGGAGGAAGACGGCGGCGTAGGCGATGCCGGCCAGCAGCGCCCCGAAGGCGAACCCCGTGGCGATGCCGTCCTCGTTGCTGACCAGGAGCCAGGCCGCCACGTACGTCGGGACCGCCCCGAACACCGCCAGCAGCGACGCCGCCACCAGGAACTTCGTCCGGACGATGGCCGGGCGGGAGATCGGCTTGGACAGCAGGTGGATGATCGTGCCGTCGTCGATCTCCGGGGCGATGACCCCCGTGCCCGCGATCAGGCCCAGCAGGGGCAACATCGTGTTGATGGCGAAGTTGTCCATCAGCAGCATGGCCGAGCGCTGACCCGTCTCACCGAACAGGCGCAGCAGCACCGCCAGGGCGATGAGACCCAGCGGCAGCACCAGCAGCAGGATGATGCGCCGGCGGCCCAGCAGGGCGCGGTAGGTGATACCCGCCACTACGGTGTTCATCGCCTCACTCCGTTCGGCAGCTCGGTCGCTTCGGTGCCGGCGTCTTCGTCCGTCGCTGTGGTCGCTGCGCTCCCGTCGCTCCTCCTCCAGACGCCGGCGCTTCCTCGCGGGTTCATGGCGGCACTTCGATGGGAGATCGCCGGCGGTTCGGTTGCCGGGGTTTCGGATGGTCGCCGGTGCATCAGGTGCTCCTGGTGATGAGGTAGGAGAAGACGCTTTCCAGGTCCTCGTCCGCGGGGGAGATCTGGTGCAGGTGTACGCCCTCCTCCTTGGCGACCCGAGGGAGGAGCCGGGCGAAGCGGCGGAACTCGGTGGCCTGGACCTCCAGGCCGTCCGGGCGGAGGGTGATGCCGCCGGCCGAGGCGTCGCGGATGAGGGCGGCGGCGAGTTTCCTGTCGTCGCTCGAACGGATCATGAACAGGTGCGGCCGGTCGGTCATCAGGCGGCGGATCTCGCGGAAGTTGCCCGACGCCGCGTGGCGGCCCGCCACCAGGACCTCGATGTGCTGGGCGACCCGTTCGACCTCCTCCAGGATGTGGGAGCTGAACAAGATGGTCTTGCCGCCGGCGCCCATGGAGCGGATGAGGTCCATCAGCTGGAGGCGCTGGCGGGGGTCCATGCCGTTGAACGGCTCGTCGAGCAGCAGCACCGGCGGGTCGTGGACGAGCGCCGCGGCGACCTTGACGCGCTGGCGCATGCCTTTCGAGTACGTCTCGACGCGGCGGTCCTTCGGCTCCTCCATCTCGACCGTGGCAAGGGCCTTGCGGGCGGCTTGCGCGGGGTCGGGCAGGCCGTGGAGCCTGGCGGCGGAGAGCACGAACTGCCAGCCGGTCAGGAAGCCATACACACCCTCCCGTTCCGGGACTAGGCCGATATTTCGGTAAATGTGGTGGTTCTTCCAGACCGTATTTCCGTCCAGCGTGACCGAGCCGCCGGACGGTGCGAGGAAGCCGGCCATCATGTGGAGGAGCGTCGACTTGCCCGCGCCGTTGGGCCCGAGAAGGCCGGTGACGCCGGGGCCGATGGTCATCGTCACGTCGTTGACCGCCACCACGTTGCCGTACCAGCGGGAGACCTGCGAAAGCTCGATCTTCATCGCGAGGCCGCCTTCCGGTAACGCAGCGCGAGGGCGCCGAGCCCGACGCAGATCAGCACGACGAGGATCACCGCCGAGGCGGGGCCGTTCGGATAATCGCCCTCGATGGAGTGGGGCGGCGTGCCGAACACCCAGGACTGTACGGAGTCGACCAGCCAGAACGGGTTCATCAGCCACGCCCACGCCGCCTGCGCCTCGTTGCCGGTCGAGGCCAGCGTGCCGTAGACCACCGGGACCGCCGCGAAGGACAGCAGGTAGACGGTGATCACCGAGGCCACGCCGAGCCCGCGCCGGGGCGTGAACGAGGCCAGCGCCAGGCCGAAGGACGACAGGAGGAGCGCCAGGACGAGTGTCATGGTCATGGCGCCGGCGTACTCGCCGGTGGCGGGCGGGCCGGGGAGGTCGATCACGAGTTCGCCGGCGTACATGAGGGTGAGCGGCACCGCGACCAGCAGGAACAACGACGCGGTCATGGCGGCCACCTTGGCGCCGACGTACTCGACGATCGCCACGGGACGTGACAGGTAGAGCGGCAGCACGCGGTAGCGCAGGTCGGGGGCGACGACGGTGGGGGCCTGCGCGGCCAGGAAGACCGCCACCACGGCCTGCATGATGACGGCGTAGGCGCTGTAGGCGATCTCGCTTCGCTGGATCAGGGCCATCAAAGCGATGTTCACGATCGCGGGGATCAGCATGATGGTGGCCAGGGAGAACGGCATGATCTTGCTGCGTGCCGGGCGCCCGAGGCCGAAGACGCCGCGCAGGCTGTGCAGGGCCAGCGCTCTGGTGGCGTAGCCGCGGCCGAGCCGGGGGCCGTCGTAGTGCCGGTAGCCGATGTCGTAGATTTCAGACACTGGTGCTCTCCTCCCGGAAGACGTCCTCGATGCGGTGACGTCCCTGCTCCAGGCGGATGAGGCAGAGATCCAGGTCGACGGCGGCGTCGCGGATGGCGTCGTACGTCTCGGGCCCGAGCACCTTCACCACCAGCATGCGGCCCTGCGGCGACACGGTCTGGCCGTCGCTCGTCAGGCGGGCGGTCAGCGCGTCAAGGCCCTCGTCGACCTCGACCGTGACGGTCTGCGTGGCCTGGGTGAACTCGCCGATCGCAGAGGAGCGCAGCAGCCGCCCGGCGTCGATGACAATCACGTGGTCGCAGATGCGCTCCAGCTCGCCCAGCAGGTGGGAGGTGACGAGCACGCTGATGCCGAACTCGGTGCCGATGCGCCGGATCAGCGTCAGCATCTCGTCGCGGCCGCGCGGGTCGAGCCCGTTGGTGGGCTCGTCGAGAAAAATCAGTTTCGGGTCGTGGACCAGGGCCTGGGCCAGCTTGACGCGCTGCTTCATGCCGGTGGAGTAGCCCCCGACGGGTCGGTAGCGCTCTTCTGCCAGGCCGACGTGGCGCAGGACGTCGGCGGCCCGTTCGCGGGCCGCCGTACGCGGCAGCCCGGACATCTGGGCCAGGTGGACGACTAACTCGGTGGCGGAGACGTCGGGCGGAAGACACTCGTGCTCGGGCATGTAGCCGACGAGCCTGCGGATCTCCGCGCCCTGCGCGGTGACGTCCAGATCGAGCACCCGGGCGGTGCCGCCGGACGGTGGCAGCAGGCCGAGCAGGATCTTGATCAGTGTCGACTTGCCCGCGCCGTTCGCCCCGACCAGGCCGGTGACACCGGACCCCACGGTGACGGAGAGCTGATCGACCGCCGTGACGGTGGGAAAGCGCTTGGTCAGCCCCTCGGTGGCGAGGATGTGCATGTGCCGGACACTACCGGGCAGATCAGCGCTGTGGCCTCGTTCACACGGATGAACGACGTCCTACTTGAGGCCAGAATTTCCGCTGGACCATCAGGGTCGTGGTGCCCGCCAGGATCATGCCGGCCACGTTCATCGACAGCTGCGACACAGAGCCCGCGACCTGCGCCCACTGGCCGAACGCGAGCGCGACGGCCAGGTAGCCGGCGGCGGGCACCGTGGTGACGGAGATGAACACGCCGATCAGGGCCGTCGACTTGCCCGCCGTGATCGACAACACGCCGGCCACGCCCGCGAGCAGTGCCACGATGAACGACCACCGGTCGGGCGTGACGATGAACCTGACCTCCTCGCCGGTGGCGAGGTCGCCGGGGCCGATCCAGCCGAGCCCGTGGGAGACGAGCGCGCAGGCGAAGGTGACCGCGATCGCCGCCGCGAACCCCGTGATCAACGTACGGAGCGCGTGGACGACCAGCCGCCACCTGCGGCGCAGCAGGCCGAAGCAGACGGCCGCGATCGGACCGAACTCCGGGCTCAGCACCATCCCGCCGATGATCAGAATGAGGGAGTTCTGCAGCACGCCGATGCCGGCCAGTTGCGTGGCGATGGCGAGGAAGACCAGGAACGCCCACGTGATGCCCGACTCGTCCTGCACCCGGCGCGCGAACTCCTCCCAGATGACCGCGTCGTCGGGCTCCCCCGGCGCCTCCTCGACCGCCTCCTCCGCCGTCCTGGACAACGACAGGTCGACGTGCTCGACGGCGATCGAGCCCTCCTCCTCCAGCCATCCGAGCCGGCCCAGCACTTCGTTGGCCGACTCCCTGGCCGCGTCGCAGAGGATCACGTCGCCGCTCGGCAGGCGGGCGGCCCCGGGCAGAACGACGATGTTGGTGACGCCGGGGCAGTCCTCCAACACCCTCGTCACCTCGTCGGCGCGTGAGAGCGGGCTGATCAGGCGTAGATGGAGCATCCGGCCATTGTCGTCGATCGGACGTTGACGTGGTTTTGACCGGCGTACGCGAGGGTTTCTCGCATGTGCCGCTTCAACTGCCACGAACACGGTGAGGAGTGCTGGTTCGCCGGCATCGACGACCAGGGGTGCGGGGGCAGGTTCGCGCGCTTCGTGTTCGAGGAGGCGTTCAGGTCTGGCGGAGCCGTACGCGTCGCACCGAGTGATCGGCGGCCTTCTTGAGAACCAGGTCGGCGCGGCCTCTGGTGGGGGCGATGTTCTCGACGAGGTTACGTTCGTTGATGTCGCGCCAGACGTTGACCGCGAACTTCGTGGCCTCGTCGTACGACATTTCCGCGATGTGCCGGAAGTACGACTTCGGGTCTTCGAAGGCGGTCCGGCGGAGCTTGTGGAAACGTTCGACGTACCAGGTGCGGATGTCCTCGACCTTGGCGTCGACGTAGATGGAGAAGTCGAAGTAGTCGTTGACGGCGAGGGACGTGGGAGGGGCGGGCTGCAGGACGTTGAGGCCCTCGATGATCAGGATGTCGGGGCTTTTCACGGTCTGGTGGGCACTGGGGACGATGTCGTACTCGAGGTGGCTGTAGACCGGCGCCCGCGTCTCCGCGGCCCCGGCCTTGACCTCCGCGACGAACCTGACCAGTGCCCGTCGGTCATAGCTCTCGGGGAAGCCCTTGCGGTGCATGATGCCCTTCTTGTCCAGCACCGCGTTCGGGTAGAGGAAACTGTCGGTGGTGACCAGCTCCACGTGCATGTGCTCGGGCCAGCGGGCCAGGAGGGTGTGCAACAAGCGCGCCGTCGTCGACTTGCCGACCGCGACGCTGCCCGCGATGCCCAGGATGTACGGCACGCGCTGTTCGTCACGCCCGAGGAAGGCGCTCAGCACGCTGCTGCGTTGTTTGGACCCGGTGAAGTGCAAGTTCAGCAGCCGGGTCAGGGGGAGGTAGATGTCGGTGACTTCGGTCAGGTCGATGGGGTCGTCGACGCCGCGCAGCTCTTCCAGCTCGTCTGCGGTGAGAGTCAAGGGCGTGTTCTTGCGGAGCTCGCTCCACTGCTCCCTGCTCAGTTCCACGTAGCCGTTGTTCACCTAGGCAGCGTAGCGATGCGGGAGAGGCCGGATCCTGCCGGGGCGCGGGGAGGTTGTCCACAGGCTGTGGACGGCGATCCGGGGCTGCGAGAATCACCCCCGATTCCGATATATGAAGGTTTGTCGGGGGTTACTGTTGCGGGCGGGAGGCTTCCGTGGACCGTCGTCGTTTCATCACCAGCGTGGTCGCCGCAGCCGGCGTCGCGGGCCCCTTCGCCGGGGTGGCCTGCGCGGGCGCCCAAGGGGGTGCGAAGCCGGTGCGCGCGTACGGGCCGCCGCGTCCCGTACGCGATCTCCGTGACGGCAAGGTGCGCCTGCACCTGCCCGACGGGTTCAAATACCGCTCGTTCAGCCTCGCGGGCGACCGGTTCGGCGACGGCTCGGCCGTGCCCGGCAGGCACGACGGCATGGCGGCCTTCGCCGGCCCCAAGGGCAGCGCCGTCCTGGTCCGCAACCATGAGGTCAACGGGCCCGTCGGCGCGTTCGGCGACAAGGACAGAGCGTACGACCCCATGGCCGGGGGAGGCACCTCGACGCTGCAGGTCACCCGCTACGGAGAGGTGATCAAAAGTGGCCCGTCGCTCAGCGGCACCATGATGAACTGCTCGGGCGGCCCCATGTCATGGGGCGCATGGGTGACGTGCGAGGAGACGGTCAACGGCCCCGACGTGGGTGACGACTTCTCCGGCGGCGACAACTCCAAGCTCACCCGGCCGCACGGCTACATCTTCGAGGTGCCGCTCGGACGCCCGGCCGACGCCCGGCCGATCAGGTCGGCGGGACGTTTCGCGCACGAGTCGGCCGCCTTCGACCCCTCCACGGGCGCCATCTACCTCACCGAGGACAACTTCGGCTTCCCGTCCGGCTTCTACCGCTATCTCCCGCCCAAACACCCCGCCGTGGCCGGGCGGCTGCTCGACGGCGGCAGGCTGCAGATGCTCGCGGTCAAGGGCGCCAAGCGCAAGGACCTGTCCACGGGCCAGGAGCCGGGCGCCTCCTACGCCGTCACGTGGGTGGACATCGACGATCCCGACCCCCGCTTCACGGGCACGCCCTCCAACGACGAGGCCGTCCAGGCCGTGGGCCGGCAGGGCAGGGAGGCCGGCGCGGCGATCTTCTCCCGGTTGGAGGGCGCGGTCTACCACCAGGGGACGGTCTACTTCGTCTCGACCCAGGGCGGGGCCACCGCGTCCGGCGACACCCCGCCCGACGGGTTCGGCAAGGGACGGGGACAGGTCTGGGCGTACGAGACGTGGAGCCACCGGCTCAAGCTCGCCTACGAGTCACCGCGCTCGGAGGTGCTCGACCTGCCCGACAACGTGACGGTCAGCCGCCGCGGCACGCTGGTGTTGTGCGAGGACGGCGACGGCGCCAACTTCCTGCGCGGGCTCACCAGGTCGGGGGAGATCTTCGACTTCTGCCGCCTGGAGCCGATCCCCGGAGACGCCGGAGCCGAGTTCGCCGGCTCCACGTTCGGACCGGGCGGCCACACGCTCTACGTCAACGTCCAGGCCGAACACGGCATGTCGATCGCCATCTGGGGGCCGTGGGAGAAGGGGTTGTTCTAGGCTTGGTGCGGTGATCGTGGGCATCGGGGTGGACATCGTGGACATCCCCCGCTTCGAAGCGACGCTCCGCCGCACGCCGCGGCTGCGCGAGCGGTTGTTCACCGAGGCCGAACGGCCGCTGCCGGTGCAGTCGCTGGCGGCCAGGTTCGCCGCCAAGGAGGCCGTGGCCAAGGCGCTCGGCGCTCCCCGAGGGCTGGGGCACCAGGAGGCGGAGGTGCGCTGCGACGACCTCGGCAAGCCCGAACTCGTGATCACCGGGCGGGCCGCCGAGGTGGCGCGCGAGCTCGGGGTCAGACGCTGGCACCTCTCACTCAGCCATGACGCGGGCGTCGCCGTGGCCTACGTGATCGCGGAGGGATAACTTCGGATCATGCGCACCGCCTACACAGCCGACCAGATCCGTGGCGCCGAGCACGCGCTCATGGCCCTCCTGCCGGAGGGCACGCTGATGCAGCGGGCCGCGTGGGGGCTCGCCGCCGTCTGCGCCGACCTGCTCGGCCGCGTGTACGGCAAGCGCGTCGTGCTCCTCGTCGGCAGCGGCGACAACGGCGGCGACGCCCTCTACGCGGGCGAACGGCTGGCCCGGCGCGGGGCCCGGGTGGGCGCCGTGCCGGCCGGGTCCAAGATCCACGAGGCGGGCCTGCTGGCGTTCAGACGGGCGGGCGGCCGGGTCGTCGACCGGGCGGCGATCGACGACGCCGACCTGATCATCGACGGGCTCGTCGGCATCGGGGCGTCGGGGGCGTTGCGGGAGTCGCACGCGGAGCTGGCGGCCCAGGCGAACGCCGCCCGCGGCGCGATCGTCGCGGTCGACATGCCGAGCGGGGTCGACGCGAGCAGCGGCCAGGTGCCCGGAGCGGCCGTGCGGGCCAAGGTGACCGTGACGATGGGCGCGTACAAGACCGGGCTGCTCGTCGATCCCGGCGCGGCCTGCGCGGGCACGGTCGAGCTGATCGACATCGGGCTCGGCGCCCACCTGCCCGATCCCGACGTGGCGGCGCTGACCGGCGGCGACGTCGATCTGCTGCTGCCGCGGCCGGCCCACGAGTCGGACAAGTACCGCAGGGGAGTCCTGGGGGTCGCGGCGGGCGGCGACCTGTACACCGGCGCCGCCGTGCTCGCCGTGGGCGGCGCGCTGCGCGCGGGCGCGGGCATGGTGCGCTACGCGGGGACGCACGCGGCGGTCGCGCAGGTGCGCAGGCACTGGCCCGAGGCGGTCGTCACCGAGCTGGACCGGCCCTCGATCGACGGCGTCGGGCGGGTGCAGGCGTGGGTGCTCGGGCCGGGGCTCGGCACCGACGACTGGGCGCACGAGCTGGCGGCCAGGGTGCTCGCCTCCACCGTGCCCGTGCTGATCGACGCCGACGGGCTGACGCTGGTGGCCAGAGACCGGTCGTTGCTGCGCCGCGGCGCGCCCGTGCTGATCACCCCGCACGCGGGCGAGCTGGCGCGGCTGATCAGGGCCGAGCGCGACGACATCGAGTCGGCCCGGCTGGAGCACACCCGCGGGGCGGCGGCGGAGCTCGGCGTGACCGTGCTGCTCAAGGGCTCCACCACGGTGGTGGCGGAAGACGCGCGGCCGGTACGGGTCAACGTCACCGGCTCGCCGTGGCTGGCCACAGGGGGCACGGGCGACGTGCTGTCCGGGGTGGCCGGCTCGCTGCTCGCCCAGGGGCTGAGCTGCTACGACGCGGCGTCCTGCGGGGCCTACCTGCACGGGCTGGCCGGACGGCTGGCCGCCCGCGGCGCGCCGCTGACGGCGGCCGACGTGGCCACCGCCGTCCCCGCGGCCATCCGCGCGGTGAGCGGCGGCACGGCCTGACCGCGCGGCCCCGGTGGCGAAAGTCGTCGCCGCCGGGGCCGTGAGGGGTGAAAATCGCGCTCGACCACGTACGTGACCTGCCACACTAGAAGGATGTACTCCCCGATGGCCACGCCCGCGCAGGCTCGGGTCGACCTGGCTGCGATCAGGCACAACGTGGCCCTGCTCAAGGAGCGGGCCGGTGGCGCGGAGCTGATGGGCGCGGTCAAGGCCGACGCCTACGGTCACGGCCTGGTGCCCACGTCCGAGGCGGTCCTGGAGGGAGGCGCGAGCCGGCTCGGCACCGCGTTCGTCAGGGAGGCGCTCGCGCTGCGCGAGGGCGGTGTGACGGCGCCGATCCTGTCCTGGCTCGTCACCCCGGGAGAGCCGATCGACGAGGCGCTGCGGGCCGACGTCGAGCTGTCGGCCTCCGACGAGGGCATGCTCGGCGAGATCGCCGCCGCCGCACGGCGTACGGGCCGCACCGCGAAGCTGCACCTGGAGGCCGACACCGGCATGAGCAGGGGCGGCTGCCCGCCCGCCGCCTGGCCGGCGCTGCTGGCGGGGGCGCTGCGGCTGCAAGCCGAGGGCGTCATCGAGATCGCCGGTCTCTGGTCCCATTTCGCCTGTGCCGACATCCCCGGCCATCCGTCGATCGGGCGGCAGCTGGAGGCGTTCGAGGCGGCGCTGAAGCTCGCCGAGCAGGCGGGGGCCGCCGGCTCCCATGTGATCAGGCACATCGCCAACTCCGCCGCCACCGTGACGCTGCCCGAGGCCCGCTACGACCTGGTCAGGCCCGGCATCGCCCTCTACGGCCTGAACCCCGTGCCCGAGCTGGGCGACTTCGGTCTCAGGCAGGCCATGACACTGGTGGCCCAGGCGGGGCTGGTCAAGCGGGTCCCCGAGGGCTCCGGGGTGTCCTACGCCCACCTCTACGTCACCGAGCGCGAGACGACGCTCGCCCTCGTGCCGCTCGGATACGCCGACGGTGTTCTGCGGCACGCGACGGGGAAGGCGGAGGTGCTCGCGGGCGGGCGACGCAGGACGGTCGCCGGCCGGGTGTGCATGGACCAGTTCATGATCGACATGGGCGACGACCCGCTGTCGGCCGGAGACGAGATCGTGCTGTTCGGGCCGGGCGACAGGGGCGAGCCGACCGCTCAGGAGTGGGCGGATAATCTCGGCACGATCACGCATGAGATCGTGACCAGGATCGGTTCGCGTGTGCCGCGGGTCTACGAGCACAGGAGTTCGCGATGACCCGGGGCACCTCGCGGCGGGCATGAGCGGGAGAAGGGTCGGGGAGATGACGACGACAAGACGGCGCAGGGTAGGGATCGCCGGCGCGCTCGTCGGTGCGGCTTCCGCCGGTGTCGCGGCGGCGGCGCTGGCCAAGCGCTACGCGGTCGGCCGCATCAGGTTGCGCCCCGATGACGAGGCCAGCGAGCCGTTCGGCGAGTTGCGGGGCAGGGAGCGCACGCTCGTCACCTCCGACGGCAAGGCCCTGCACGTCGAGATCGACGGCCCCGACGACGCGCCGCTGACCGTCGTCTTCTGCCACGGCTACTGCCTCAGCCTGGAGTCCTGGCACTACCAGCGCAAGGACCTGCGGGAGAACTACCGGCTCGTGCTGTGGGACCAGCGCTCCCACGGCCGCTCGCAGCGCGGCGGCTCCGACGACAGCACGATCGACCGGCTGGGCGACGACCTGGCCGAGGTGATCGACGCCTACGTGCCCGGCCCGTGCGTGCTCGTCGGCCACTCCATGGGCGGCATGACGATCATGGCGCTGGCCGACCGCCGTCCCGAGTTGTTCGGCGAGAAGATCCGCGCGGCCGCGCTCGTCGCGACCTCGGCGGGCAAGCTGGCCGAGATCACCCTCGGCCTGCCCGCGCTGCTGTCCAAGGTCGTGCACAAGGTGGCCCCCACCACGGTGTCGATGCTGGGCAAACGCGGCGCGCTGGTCGACCGCACCCGCCACGCGGGCAGCGACATCGCCTTCCTGATGACCCGCTACATGGGCTTCGGCGACTCCAGGAACGTCAGCCCGACCCTCGTCGACTTCGCCGAGTCGATGATCAGGGCGACGCCGACCGAGGTGGTCGCCGACTTCTACCCCGCGCTGATGAACCACGACAAGCTCTCCGCGCTGCACGTGCTCGACCCGGTGCCCACCGCGATCCTGGTGGGCGACGGCGACTGGCTGACCCCGCCCGAGCACAGCAGGGCGATCGCCGCCGCGCTGCCCAAGGCGCAGCTCACCGAGGTGCCCGACACCTCGCACCTGATCCAGTTGGAGCGTCCGGGCATCGTCAACGACGCGCTGCGCGACCTGGTGAAGAGGGTGGAGCTCTAGTGCGGCTCGCCACCCCGGAGGACATGCGCGCCTACGGCGCCCGCCTGGCCGCGCGGCTGCGCCCTGGAGACCTGCTCGTCCTGTCGGGCCCGCTCGGCGCCGGCAAGACCACGCTCGTGCAGGGCATCGCGGAAGGGCTCAAAGTACGCGGCCCGATCACCTCGCCCACGTTCGTGATCGCCAGGGTGCACCCGTCGCTGCGCGGGGGGCCGCCGCTCGTCCACGTCGACGCCTACCGGCTGGGCGGCGACCTGGAGGTGGACGACCTCGACCTGGACGCCTCGCTGGAGGAGTCGGTCACCGTCGTCGAATGGGGCGAGGGGCTCGTGGAGGGCCTGGCCGACGACCGGCTGGAGATCCACATCGACCGCGAGGCGGGCGACGAGGCCCGCGTCGTGACCCTGCGCGGCGTGGGCGAACGATGGGCCGACACGCCGCCTGAGCCGCCTCAAGAGTAAAACGGCGGTCAAGTACCGGCAATGCTGGCACCCTTGACGTACCCGGACGATGATGTAAATCATGATCATTGGCTAGGGTTCGCCCAGAATTTCTGGGTATCAGGAGGGGCGACGTCCATCTCTTTGGTGGATGCTGGGGTGCAAGACGGCAAAGTGGGGTGCGGCCGGTGCTCAGGGACAGGCGAGTCGCGTACGCGGGGGTCATCGTCATTCTCGGTCTGACCGGCTGCACAGCCTCGGCCGAAGCAGATCCGACGACGACACCCACCCCCACGGCGAGCGGCACCACCGCGGCCCCGACGGCCAGTGGCAGCCCGAGCGCCACCGCCACCAGGCAGACCATCTCGGTGCAGCTCAACCCCGACCGCGTCACCGCGGGCGAGACGTCCACGGTGTGGATCCTCGCCAACTGCCCGGTCCCGACCGGCGGTCCCGCCCACACCGGCACCGCCACGTCCAAGGCGTTCATCAACGGCGTCACGCTCAACCCGGTCCCCGCCGCGTCGATCACCCCCACCCCGACCGCCACGCCGGCCAACGGCTCGCCCTGGGTGCGCGGCGACGCGCAGGTCTCCGGTACGGTCCGGCGCGGCAGCTACCGCGTCGACGTCAAGTGCGACGGCACCAACGACATGGGCAGGGCCACGCTCAGGATCGTCGCGGCCGAGCCCGACGACGACCCGACAGGACTGCCCAGCAAGGCACCCAAGGCGGGCGGCGGCGGCACGTACGCGAAGGACGCGAGCGACGAGTCGTCGATCCCGCTCGGCCCCGCCGGCGCGCTGATCGCGCTGGCGCTGGCCGCCGGCGTCGGCATAGCGGTCAAGCGCCGTAAGGCATAGACCATGGCCCGTCCAGGACGGGTGGTGCTCGCGGGCGCCGTGACGGGACTGCTGCTGGTCGCGTTCGGCAACAACCTCAAGACCGGCACCACCCCCGCGAAAGCCGTCGTACCGGAGAGCATCGACATCCCGTCGATCGACGTCGAGGCCCCGCTGATGGAGCTCGACCTGCTGAAGAGCGGCGAGATCGAGCTGCCGCCCTACGAGAAGCCGAAGATGGCCGGCTGGTTCACCGGCAGCGCCGTGCCCGGAGAGAAGGGCGCCTCGGTCATCATCGGCCACGTCGACACCAAGACGGCGCCGGCCGTGTTCTACAAGCTGCGGAACTTACGCAAGGGCGAGACCGTCAAGGTGGAACGCAGCGACGGCAAGACCGTGACATTCAAGGTGGACGGCATCGAGCAGGTGCACAAGGACGCCTTCCCCGCCAAGCGGGTCTACGTCGAGGACGGGCTCAAGCTGGTCACCTGCGGCGGCAAGTTCGACTACGCCAAGGGCGAATACCTGGATAACGTCATCGTGTACGCGTCCCCCGCCTGAAATCGGTTGCGCCCTCCGGGACGATGAGGACATGAATGCGGAGAGCAACCCGCCCGCGTCCGGCGTCCGGGTGCCGTGGCACGGCGTGCACCCGCCGGTGCGTGCGGCGGTCGAACGGTTCCTCGGCGATCCCGTGGCCGAGGCGACCACGCAGCTCGGCGGCTTCTCTCCGGCCGCCGCCGTACGACTGCGCACCGAAGGCGGCAGACGGGCGTTCGTCAAGGCCGTCGGCCCCGAGCCGAACGCCGACACCGTACGCATCTACCGGAACGAGCTGAGGATCGCCGCCGCGCTGCCCGCGGACGTGCCCGCCCCCCGCCTGCTCACGGGCATCGAGCTGGACGGCTGGGTGGCGCTGGTCTTCGAGGACGTCGAGGGCGCGCATCCCGAGCTGCCGTGGCGGCGCGACCAGCTCGACCGGGTGCTGGCCGCCCTCGACGAGTTGTCGGCCGCGCTCACCCCCTCCCCGATCGACCTGCCGCGGGCAGGCACCACGTTCGGCTCGTCGTTCGACGGCTGGCGCAGATTGCTCGGCGAGGACACGACCGGCCTCGACCCGTGGGCGCTGCGCCACCTCGGCGGACTGGCCGAGCTGGAGTCGGGCTGGGCCGCGGCCGCGGCGGGGGACACCCTGGTCCACGCCGACGTGCGGGCCGACAACATCCTGCTCACCGACGACCGGGTCCACTTCGTCGACTGGCCGTGGGCCTGCCTGGGCACGTCCTGGTTGGACCGGGTGTGCCTGCTGCCGTCCGTCGGGATGCAGGGCGGGCCGCCCCCGTACGAGCTGTGCACCGACCCCGATCCCGCCATCACCGCGGTGGTCGCGGCCATGGCCGGCTACTTCGTCTGCCAGGGCCGCATGCCCGGCCCGCCCGGCCTTCCCACGGTCAGGGCGTTCCAGCGGGCGCAGGGCGTCGTGGCGCTCGACTGGCTGCGGCGGCGTACGGGCTGGGCCTGACGGCCCCTCACACGGGCTCCCACGGGCCTCTGGAGGCGCACGCGCTGGGCGGGCGGACCGTCCTGCTCGTGCTCGCTCACGGCCGGGAGAGACCCTTACGGCGGGTACGCTAGACAGTCGTGCTGGTCCTGGCCTTTGATACCGCGACACCCGCCGTCACCGCCGCGCTCCACGACGGGGAGCGGCTGCTCGCCGAGTCGACGACGATCGACGCCCGGCGTCACGGTGAGCTGCTCGCCCCGACCGTCCAACGGGTCCTGACCGAGTCGGGGGCCTCGGTGCGCGACGTCACGGCCGTCGTGGCGGGCAGCGGTCCCGGGCCCTACACCGGGCTGCGTGTCGGCCTGATGACCGCGCAGGGGTTGTCCGCCACGCTGGGCGTGCCCTCCTACGGCGTGTGCACGCTCGACGCGCTCGCCTTCGGCAGCGGCCTGGCGGAGCCGTTCCTGGTGGCCACCGACGCGAGGCGCAAAGAGGTGTTCTGGGCGCGCTACACCGACGTGCGCACCCGGGTGGAAGGGCCGTCCGTCGACCGGCCCGCCGAGGTGCCGGTGGAGGGGCTGCCGGTCGTGGGAGCTGGTGCCGCGCTTTATCCCGACATATTGGGGGAGCGGAGCGATGTGTCCCCCTACCCGAGCGCCGGGGCGCTGGCCGCGCTCGCGGCCGAGCGGCTCGCCGCGGGCATCACGCTCGGCCCGCCCCGTCCGATCTACCTGCGCAGGCCCGACGCCGTGGTGCCGGGCGCGCCGAAGAGGGTGACGGCGTGAAGCTCAGGCTGATGACCGAGGCCGACCTGCCGGCGGTCATGGCGATCGAACAGGCCACTTTCCCGCTCGACGCGTGGAGCGAGGGCATGATGCGCGGCGAGCTGGCCGACATGCCGCGCTCGCGCCACTACGTGGTGGCCCTGGTCGACGACGAGATCGTGGCCTACGCCGGGCTCGCCGCCGCGGCCGACCAGGCCGACGTCCAGACCATCGCGGTGCTGGAGAAACACCAGGGCACCGGCATCGGCAGCGCGATGCTCACCGAACTGCTGGCCGAGGCGCACCGCAGGGGAGCGCGCGAGATCTTCCTCGAAGTACGCGCCGACAACGCACGCGCGCAGACGGTCTACCGGCACTTCGGGTTCGAGGAGATCGGCACCCGACGCCGCTACTACGACGACGGCACCGACGCGATCATGATGAGAAGGAAGCTCGATGGCTGACGAACCGCTGGTCCTGGGGATCGAGACCTCCTGCGACGAGACCGGCATCGGCATCGTCAGAGGCCACACGCTGCTGGCCAACACCATCGCCTCCAGCATGGACGAGCACGCGAGGTTCGGCGGCGTGGTGCCCGAGGTCGCCTCGCGCGCCCACCTGGAGGCCATGACGCCGACCGTGGAGGCGGCGCTGTCAGAGGCCGGGCTCGCCTTCTCCGACATCGACGCCGTCGCCGTGACCGCGGGCCCAGGGCTCGCCGGCGCGCTGCTGGTCGGGGTGGCCGCGGCCAAGTCCTACGCGCTCGGCCTCGGCGTGCCCCTCTACGGCGTCAACCACCTGGCCGCCCACGTCGCCGTCGACCAGCTGGAGCACGGGCCGCTGCCCAAGCCGTGCGTCGCGATGCTCGTCTCGGGCGGCCACTCGTCGCTGCTGCTCGTGCCCGACGTCGCCGAAGACGTGATCTCGCTCGGCTCCACCGTGGACGACGCGGCCGGTGAGGCGTTCGACAAGGTGGCGCGCGTGCTGGGGCTGCCCTTCCCCGGAGGGCCGCACATCGACAGGGCCGCCCGCGAGGGCTCCGGCGCGGCGATCGCCTTCCCCCGGGGCAAGATCGACGACGGCACGCTCGACTTCTCCTTCTCCGGGCTCAAGACGGCCGTGGCGCGCTGGGTCGAGGCCCGTGAGGCGTCAGGGCAGTCCGTGCACGTGCCCGACGTGGCGGCCTCCTTCCAGGAGGCCGTGGTCGACGTACTGACCCGCAAGGCGTTGCAGGCGTGCGGGAAATACGGGGTGGACGACCTGCTGATCGGCGGCGGCGTGGCGGCCAACTCCCGGCTGCGCGCGCTGGCGCAGGAGCGGTGCGAGGCGGCAGGCGTGCGCCTGCGGGTGCCGCGGCCGGGGTTGTGCACCGACAACGGCGCCATGGTCGCGGCTCTCGGGTCCGACCTGGTTGCGGCCGGAGTCACCCCTTCGGCCCTGGAGATCCCGGCTGACTCCTCGCTGCCGATCACGACGGTCCACGTCTGAGAGCATTGTGAGACGCCTGTGCTCTGTCCCGTTCTGGTCTTCCGGGAAGTCCGGCCGGGTCGCAGCGCCGTTCGCTACTGGAAGTCTGCGCTCTCTTCGTTGGACAAGACGCGGGCGAACGCGGCGTAGGTCGGCGTGCCAGGCTGTCGATCCAGTACGGCGAAGCGAATGTGGTCGAAGCGGTTGCGCGTGGCCAGCGCCCGGGCGAACGTGTCGGCGATCAGCCGGGGCTCGTTGCCGAACACCCCGCACCCCCACGCTCCGAGCACCAGCCGGCGGTGGCCATGGGCCTGCGCCACATCGAGCACACGAACGGCCCGTCCCCACAGCGCGGCCGGTATGCAGCCCGCCACCTGCGGCTGGTTGCGCGCGATGGCCCGCGCGTTCGGCGCGGCCGCGGTCAGGAACGCCACGCGATACGGCTCGTCGAGCAGGCGGCCCTTGTCGTCGCGGAAGACCGGCACACCGGGCGAATAGACGACGCGGTCGCTGTAACGCAGGTCGCCTTGGGCGCGGTGGTAGGCGTAGAACTGCGGGACAGCGGTGAGGCAGGCGTACAGCGCCGATGCCCTGGCCAGGCTCTCCTCCTGTGCCTGGGCGCCGGTGACGAACCCGCCGCCGGGGTTCTTGGCCGAGGCGAAGACCAGGCAGGCCGGATCGGTGCCGTCGCCCGCCATGGCTCGGGCCGCCTGCAGGGTGGACTCATTCGTGACCTCGATGCGCGGACCCGGACTCTCCTGCTCGGCTCCCGCGTCGCCCAGGGCCGTGTCCAGGCCCTCCTCGGGAAGGTAGAGCCGGGTGCCCGCCAGAGCATGGGCGACGTCGTCGGCGAGAGACACCCATTGGCCACCTGGCGACGTGTAACCGCCCTGTTCGACGGTAGCGACCGTGTCTCGTGCGATCGCGCGTAGCCGGGTACTCATGATCCGCATGGTGACATCGAGGCGATCCCCGTCGCGAGGGATTTTCCCCGCGCCGGGCTCTGGAGGGGCCGTACGTGGGCGCGGGCAGGCCGGAGAGGCATGCCCGCGCGAGCGGTCAGTCCTTCGCCCTGGTGGGGCGGAGCAGGGCCTCGGCCAGCGCCAGCATGGTCTCCTCCAGGGCCCCGAGCCGCTTGTTGAGGTCGTCGGCGGCGGGCTGGACGATGCCGGTGACCGTCTCGGCCAGCTCGTCGCGGTCGGGACGGGTGCGGACCAGCTCGGTGAGCACGCCGGCGGCGTCGGCAAGGCGCTCGGCCTGGTCGCCGGTCTGCGAGCGGATCAGCTCGCCGACCCGCTCCGGGATGGCCGCGGGCAGCTGGCCGACGCGCTGGCTCACCGACTCGATGCGGTCGTCGACGGCCTCCAGGTGCTCGCTGGCCTGCGCGGCGCGGGTGGCCAGGCCGTTGACGTGGGTGTCGAGGACGTTGAAGCGGCTGTCGAGCCCTCCGAGGTGGCCGTCGATGGCGTCGAAGCGGCTGCTCAGGTGCTCTTCGGCCTCGCCGAGACGCTCGTCGATGGCGTCCACCTGGCTGTCGAGCCGGTTGAAGCGGCCCTCGGTGCGGGTGGTGCTCTCGCCCACGCGCTGGTCGGTGGCGGCCATGCGCTCGTCGAGCGCGGTGAAACGGGCGTCGACGCGTACGTCGAGCGCGTCGAAGCGGTCGTCGTGGCGGCCCAGGTGGCCGTCGAGGATGCCCAGGCGCTTGTCGACCCCGCCGAGGCGGCCGTCCACCGAGGTGAGGTGCTTGTCGACGCCGCCCAGCCGGGTGTCCATGCCGTCGACCCTGGTGTCGATGTCGGCCAGGCTCTCGCCGGCGGACTCCAGCCGGCCGCCGAAGTCGGTGACCTTGGCGTCGAGGCCGGACAGCGTGCTCTCGGCCCGCTCGAGCCGGGCGTCGACGCCGCCGAGCCGGGCGGTCAGGCGCTGCTCGCTCTCGCCGAGCTGCACGGCGAGGTGGCGGTCGGTCTCGTCGAGCCTTGCGGTGAGCCGCTGCTCGACGTCGGACAGGTGGCCGGTGAGCTGGGCGTCGGCCTCCTTGAGCCGGATGGCGAGCCGTTCGTCGGCCTCGACGAGGCTCCTGGCCAGGCGCTGGTCGGTCTCGTCGAGGCGGGCGGTCAGGCGCCGGTCGGTGCCCTCCAGGCGCACGGTGAGCCGCTCGTCGGTCTCGTCGAGCCGGGTGGTGAGGTGTTTGCCGGCCTCGTCGAGCCGGGCGGTCAGGCGCTGGTCGCTCTCGTCGAGGCGGGCCGTCATGCGCTGCTCGACCGCGTCGAGACCGGCCCTCAGCTGCTCGGCCGAGTCGGCGATGCCCTCGGACAGGTCGCCGATCACGCCTTCGACGCGGTCGGTGCGGGTGGCCAGGTCGGCCATCGACCGGTCGAGCCGGGTGAAGCGGCCGGCCGCGGCCTCCATGCTGGTGCTGAGCGTGGTCAGCCTGGCGGCGAAGTCGGACATGCCCTTGGTGATGCCGTCGGCGGTGTCGAGCACCGCCTTCAGCCGGTCGAGCGCCTCGTCGACGCCCTCGCCCACGGTGCCGACGTCGGCGCGTATGGTGGGCAGCTCGGCCACGGGGGCGACGCGGGCGTCCACGCCGCCCACCCGCTCGCCGACGGCGTCGACGTGGTCGCGGACCGCCTCCACGTGCTGCGCCAGGCCCTCGGCCCACATCGGCGGCTTGGCGGTGATGTCGTCGAGCCGCCCGTTGACCGCCTCCAGTGTGCCGCTCAGGCCGCCGAGCTCGCGCTCGCGCACCTCGCGCAGGAGCCACTCCATGCCCTCCAGCCGCTGGCGGATCTCGTCGAGCATGGCGCCCTGGGTGCGCTGCTCGTAGACGTGATCCTGGGAGGCGCGCTGCAGCAGGTCTCGCATTCTCTCGGAGATGGCCAGATGGCCGCCTGCCTGAAGAAGGGTGGTGTGGTTGGAATGATCCACCGAAAGCTCCTTCGCTCGCCGACGGTCTGCCGCGCAGCGGTGGGGTAGGTCCGGTTTGCAGATGAAAGAGCGAGAACACGGTTTACCGCAGTGGGGGAGAACTCCCGCCCGCCCACCTTAGCCTTTTGATCAAGGTACGTCAGCGGCGAATTCAAAGATCGATCGAAACCGAAGAATGCCCGAAATGCCAGCTCAGATGGGGGGTGGCTGGTTGCAGATGATGACCGATGGTTTATCGGCAATGCGTGTCAGGATGACGACCGCGGATTCATCCCCTTTGAGCCGCAGATCGCTGCGCAGGCGTTCGATGTCGACGGCGGAGGCGCGCTTCTTGATAGTGACATTTCCGATTTTCCGCTCCCGGAGTGCGGCGCGTAGTTTCTTCAGCGAGAACGGGAGTACGTCGTCTATCTCGTATCTCGTGGCCCATGGGGTGTCCACGGGAGCGTCGCCCGTGATGTACGCGATCATCGGATCGAGCAGGCGGCCGGCGACCAGCTCGGCCACCTCGCCCACGAGGTGCGCGCGGATGGCGGCGCCGTCGGGCTCGTAGACGTACCGGCCGGCCGGGCCCGTGCCGGCCTCGACGCCGGTGGCGGCGAGAGTGTGGCCGCCCGGCAGGAGGGTGGCCCGCCTGCCCGCCTCATGGGCCGCGCCGGTCCAGAGTGTCGCCTCTTTGACCTCGCCCTTGAAGGACACCCACTCGGCCTGCGCCCCTTCGGGGATGAACGTGTAGGGGATGCCGGGGGCGACCTTGAGGCAGGCCGTACGGGCTCTGGAGACGAGGTCGAGCACCACGGGCCAGGGCGGCGAGTAGGCCGTGGGGTCGAAGGTGCGGCCCCTGCTCGTACGCCGCGCAGGATCGGCGAAGAGCACGTCGTAACGCTCCGGCTCGACGGCGGCCGCGTCGGCCACCCTCACCGTCACCCGGTCGCCCAGCCCGAGAGCCTCGGCGTTGGCCCTGGCCACGGCGGCGGTCAGCGGGTCGGTGTCGACGGCCTCCACGGTGCACCCCGCGCGGGCCAGCGCCAGCAGGTCGCCGCCGATGCCGCAGCAGGCGTCCACGACCCCGGGCGCGGGTGCTTGCGCGGCGATCAGGCGGGTGGCGCGGTGCTCGGCGACCTCCGTCCTGGTGGACTGCTCGAGGCCGTGCGGTGTGAAGTACATCAGCCGGGCGTCATCGCCGAACTTGGCCGTGGCCCGCTCCCTGAGGGCCGCCTGGGTGAGCGCCGCCGAGGTGAGCGCCGCGTCGTACGTCCTGCGCAGTCTCGTGGCGGCGGCCACCGGGTCGGCGCCGGCGAGCTCACCGGCCTCGGCCAGCGCCCGCCGCCCGCGCGGGGTCAGCAGCTCGTCGAAGGCGTGGAGGTCCACGTGGCACGACGTTAGCGCCACGACACGGCGCCAGGACACAGCGGCCCGACCCGGCGCCACGACCCGGCGCCACGACCCGGCGCCACGACCCGGCGCCACGACCCGGCGCCACGACCCGGCGCCACGACACGGGCTCGCGAATCGCGCGGCCGGAGAAGCGGCCGGAGAAACATCTCGAAACCCTGTATGACCGGCCATTACCCTGGTAGAGGACTGTCGCGGGCCCTGTGATCGCTCTCAGCAGACGCGTTCGTGTTGACTGTCAAGCCCCTCTTGCATATGTTTCCTGTTGGCACTCTCCCCTTGAGAGTGCCAACGTGCGACGAGGCAGGTCTGACACCCGCGACGGCAGGCCCAGCTGGTCGCCTCTTCTAGATCATTCAAATCTGAAGGGGAGGTCCGATCGTGACGACCGCCACCAAGGTTCCCGTTAAGCCGCTCGGCGACCGCATTGTGGTTCAGCCGCTTGAGGCCGAGCAGACCACCGCTTCCGGCCTGGTCATCCCGGACACCGCCAAGGAGAAGCCGCAAGAGGGCAAGGTCCTCGCGGTGGGCCCCGGCAACTGGGACGAGGACGGCGACAAGCGGATTCCGCTCGACGTCTCCGAGGGCGACATCGTCCTCTACAGCAAGTACGGCGGCACCGAGGTCAAGTACGGCGGCGAGGAGTACCTCGTGCTCTCCGCCCGCGACGTTCTCGCGATCATCGAGAAGTAAGCCGGTGCGTCGGGCCCCGGGCGCTCCAAGGGGCGACCGGGGCTCTCGACGCTAGGAGAGGACTTTTCAGCTATGGCGAAAATCCTGACGTTCGACGAGGACGCGCGCCGCTCACTCGAGCGTGGCGTGAACGCCCTCGCGGACGCCGTGAAGGTGACCCTTGGCCCGCGTGGCCGCAACGTCGTCATCGACAAGAAGTTCGGTGCGCCGACGATCACGAACGACGGTGTGACCATCGCTCGTGAGGTCGAGTTGGAGGAGCGCTACGAGAACCTCGGTGCCCAGCTCGCCAAGGAAGTTGCCACCAAGACCAACGACATCGCCGGTGACGGCACCACCACCGCCACCGTGCTGGCCCAGGCCATGGTCCGCGAGGGCCTGCGCAACGTGGCGGCCGGCGCCTCGCCGCTGTCGCTCAAGCGCGGCATCGACAAGGCCGCCAATGAGATCAGCGAAAAGCTGCTCGCCACCGCCCGGCCGGTCGAGGACAAGAAGGAGATCGCCAACGTTGCGACGATCTCCGCCCAGGACGCGCAGATCGGCAACCTGATCGCCGAGGCGTTCGACAAGGTGGGCAAGGACGGCGTGCTCACCGTCGAAGAGTCCAACGCCATGGGCATGGAGCTCGAGTTCACCGAGGGCATGCAGTTCGACAAGGGCTACCTGTCGGCCTACATGGTGACCGACCCCGAGCGGATGGAGTCCGTCCTCGAGGACGCCTACATCCTGCTCACCCAGGGCAAGATCGCCTCCATCGCGGACTTCCTGCCGCTGCTGGAGAAGATCGCCCAGACGAAGAAGCCGCTGCTCGTGGTCGCCGAGGACGTCGAGGGCGAGGCCCTGGCCGTCCTGGTCACCAACAAGATCCGCGGCACCTTCACCTCCGTGGCCGTCAAGGCCCCGGGCTTCGGCGACCGCCGCAAGGCGATGCTGCAGGACATGGCCATCCTCACCGGCGGCCAGGTCGTCAGCGAGGAGATCGGCCTCAAGCTGGAGCACGTCGGTCTGGAGGTGCTCGGCCAGGCCCGCCGCGTCGTGGTGACGAAGGACAACACCACCATCGTCGACGGCGCCGGTGACGCGCAGGCCATCGAGGACCGCGTCAAGGAGATCAAGATTGCCATCGAGCAGTCCGACTCCGACTGGGACCGCGAGAAGCTCCAGGAGCGCCTGGCCAAGCTCGCCGGCGGTGTGTGCGTGCTGCGTGTCGGCGCCGCCACCGAGGTGGAGCTGAAGGAGAAGAAGCACCGCCTCGAGGACGCGATCTCCGCGACGCGCGCCGCGATCGAGGAGGGCATCGTCTCCGGCGGCGGCACCGCGCTGATCCACGTCGCCAAGGGGCTCGACGACCTCGAGCTGTCCGGCGACGAGGCCACCGGCGTCGGCATCGTGCGCCGCGCGCTGGTCGAGCCGGCCCGCTGGATCGCCGAGAACGCCGGTCTCGAGGGTTACGTCGTGACCCACAAGATCGCCGAGCTGGAGGCCGGTCACGGCCTCAACGCCGCGACGGGCGAATACGGCGACCTGCTCGCGCAGGGCGTCATCGACCCCGTCAAGGTGACCCGGTCGGCGGTGCAGAACGCGGCTTCGATCGCGGGCATGCTCCTCACGACCGAGGTGCTCGTGGTGGACAAGCCCGAGGAGGAGGCCCCGGCCGACGGCCAGGGTCACGGTCACGGCCACGGCCACTGACCGCTTCTCCCGCTTCACGGCCCGCATCCCCTCGGGGGTGCGGGCCGTTCGGCGTTCCAGGGCACAGGGTGCGGTCGTGCGGCGCTCTGGTGGCGCGGGCCCGCATGACGTCCCCCGGTGGCGCCCTCCGGCTCCCGGGGCGCCTACGGCTGCCTCATGGCCGTGGCGGTGACGCTCGGTGGCGCTCGGTGGCGCTCATGGCCGTCTGGCCTGCCGCGTCTCTGAGCGGCTTACCGGGCCGTTGGGGGGAAGTGGGGGAAAAGGTGGAATATTGCAGTAAACCGGAAGAGGGCAGTAAGCGTCTGTGTCTGACAAATGTCGTGCATTCCCGGTTATGAGACGAAACATTATGTCAGCCGTTTCGCCGTAGTGTACCCATTTGATTACTGATAGTTATCATCGCTTCAGATGTGACCAATCCGTAGCCGTTCGCCATGACGACAGGCCGGATCAGTGCGGGCATCATGCCTATCGTGAGCGAGGGAAGCGTCGCCGACGCCAAAATTGGGGTAAGGCTCGCGTCGAGACTTCCGGCACGGACGGATGACTCCGACCTTAGGGAACTGACGAGCCTCGCCGTGCAGGGAGATCGCAGTGCGATCGAATCTCTGCTCGGCGAGTTGCGTCCGATGGTGGTGCGGTATTGCCGTGCCAGGCTGGGCAGGGTTTCGGGGCAATATCACATTGCCGATGACGTCGCCCAGGAGGTGTGCATCGCGGTCCTGTCCGCGCTGCCGCGCTACCGCGACATGGGGCGGCCGTTCGCCTCCTTCGTGTTCGGGATCGCCTCGCACAAAGTGGCCGACGCGCTGCGCAGCTCCGTGCGCTCGGCCGTACCTACCCAGGACCTGCCCGACGGGCCCGACGACGGGCCGGGGCCCGAGGAGACGGTGGTCCGCTACATCGAGGTGGAGCACGCGCGCAGGCTGCTGGCCAGGCTGCCGGAGAACCAGCGGGAGTTGCTGCTGTTGCGGGTGGTGTCGGGGCTCTCCGCCGAGGAGACCGGTAATGTACTCGGCATGTCACCGGGTGCGGTCCGCGTCGCCCAGCATCGGGCGCTGGCCAGGTTGCGGCAGATGGCCGAGCTGGAGTCAGCTTGACGCCAGAGGACGAGACCGATGCGCTGCTCGACGCGCTCGGCCGTGGAGAGATGCCCGGCTCAGGCGATCCGGCAGCACGGTTGCTGGCCGTGCTGCTCGACGACGTGGATCAGCGGCGCTCCTCCGTGTCGATGACGCCATCGACATAGCCTCTGGCGTACTCCCAGCTGACGTAGTCGGCGGGATCGGGGTGGAAGGCCGGCTCGTGGACCTGTGGCTGGCCTTTCTCGATCATCTGTCGCAGGTTGCCGCGCAGCAGCTCCCAGTCGAAGAAGTGCTGCTCGCCGCATTCGGGGCAGTCGAGCACGAGGCCCAGCACACCCTGCGGTTCGAGCAGGGAGCGGAAGACCTCGACGTCGGCGAGGTCGGTGATGGCCTCGTCGCGTTCGGCCGCGGTGAGTGGCTCGGCGTCGTCCAGGGCGCCCATCGCCGAGGAAGGGTCGTTCGGGTCGTCCGCGAACGGGTCGCGGGGGACGTCTTCCAGCACCTTCCCACCATATGACCGATGCGGCCCGAGCGGTGGCTATTACCTCAGCCATCCGCGTCTGGCGGCCTCCACGCCTGCTTGGAAGCGTGACTGGGCGCCCAATTCGGCCATGGCCCCGGCGAACCTCGCTCGTACCGTCCTGACCGAGATCCCGAGCTGCCGGGCTATCGACTCGTCACACAGGCCCTGCGCGGCCAGGCGCAGCACCTGAGCCATCCCGTCAATTCCGCGGCCCCACGGCAGAGGCGTGGCGCGGCCCCACAGCTCGATGAAGAGGGCGCGGAGCATGCCCACCACGATCGGCGTGCGTACGAGGTAGAAGTGGTAGGCGTGGTCGGGCAGGTTGCCGCCCCAGAACGCGGGCAGGCCGGCCACGTCGGCGCCGGCGGTCATGAACCAGCTCGGCACACGGTCCAGCGTGCGTACGTTGCCGCCGGCTTCGAGCAGGCGGGTCAGCAGATCGCGTACGCCCGGGAGTGTCAGGGCCGCAACCGGCAGGATCATGTGAACGGCCAGAAGATTTCGTTGTTGCGCATCAATCCACGGATCCGCAAATTTACGAGCAAAATCGCTCATTGTGCGTTCGTCCGGGATTGCTGTGTGCAATTCCATCGGCGGCGACTGCACGGCCATACCGACCACGCTTTCGAACAGGACGTCGGCCCCGTTCAACATCTCCACCGTGAAAGGCCCGCTCTGGTAGTCGCGGCCGGCGTCGTAGTCGTGGATCAGGCCGCGGATGGACGCGAGCGCCGAATCGATCATGCGGCTCTCCTCGGCCAGCCGCTCCAGCCGCTCGGCGATCACCCGGCCGAGCGCCGCCGCGGGGTGGCGGGCCAGGTATTCGCCCGACCGTTCGTCCACCACGCCCAGTTTGACCAGGTCGTCGAGCTGACGGGTGACCTTCTCCACGGGGCCGTCGATGGCCTGTGCGAGATCGGTGCGGGTGGCTCTGTGCAGGCGCAGCACCGTTGAGTAGAGCGCCCTCTGGGCAGGGTCGAGGCCCAGCGTCTCATAGGGATCTGACGCGGCTCTGGGCTCATTGCGCATCGTGGGCGGCTCCGTAGGGGGGACACGGGCGTGCCGCGAGAATAACGCCGCATTGCGCCCGTGTCCTCACCTTCCGCCGACTGATGGAGGGAGGTGTGCAACTTTGTGCAATTGCACGTTTTCACCTTGCGATTGTGCCGTTGAGTGACGCAGGCTTTACCTAGCGTCGGCATCCGAAAGCGGGCGTGGCAGCGCCGCCCATCAGGACGCGGAGGGGGGTTCGGTGGTGCGCACGCGCCACCACGCCCGGGTGCCGGTGGCTGGGGGATGGGACGGGTCACCGACCGTCCCATCCCCCAGCGCTGTGAGATGCCGGGAGTACGACGGACCGTGGGGGTCATCGTGCTCCCGGCACTGCGCGCCTCCTGCCGCGGGACCGGGAAAGGTCCCCGCGCGCCGGGCCCCGAGGCCGTGAACACGATTTTGGAGGCAGGCCCTAGACTTGGCTGCATCAGCGCATCGGCAGGAGGGGGCCGCAGCATGTCCAAGTTCACCGAGATGGGTCTGACCTTCGACGACGTGCTGCTGGTTCCTGGATATTCCGATCTGCAACCGGGCGACGCCGACACCCGGTCCCGCCTGTCCCGTGGCGTCACGCTGTCCATCCCGCTGGTCTCCGCCGCGATGGACACCGTCACCGAGGCCCGCATGGCGGTCGCCATGGCGCGGCAGGGCGGCATCGGCATCCTGCACCGCAACCTGTCGGTCGACGAGCAGGCCCAGCAGGCCGACCTGGTCAAGCGTTCCGAGGCGGGCATGGTCACCAATCCGGTGACGTGCAGCCCCGACGACACGCTGGCCGACGTCGAGCGGCTCTGCGCGACCTACCGGATCTCGGGGGTTCCCGTCACCGACGTGTCGGGCACGCTGGTCGGCATCGTGACCAACCGCGACATGCGCTTCGAGACCGACCAGTCGCGGCCCGTGCATCAGGTCATGACCAAGATGCCGCTGGTCACCGCGCCGGTGGGGGTCTCGCGTGACGACGCCTTCGCCCTCCTGAGGAAAAACAAGATCGAGAAGCTGCCACTCGTCGACGCCGACGGCAGGCTGCGCGGCCTGATCACGGTCAAAGACTTCACCAAGAGCGAGCAATACCCTCTGTCCACCAAAGACGCCGACGGCCGGCTCATCGTGGGGGCGGCCGTCGGCGTCGGCGGTGACGCGGAGGTGAGGGCCAAGGCGCTGATCGAGGCCGGGGTCGACGTGGTGGTGGTCGACGTCGCGCACGGCCACTCCAAGGGCCTGGCCGACATGATCGCCAAGGTCAAGGCCAACAGCAAGGTCGAGGTCATCGGCGGCAACATCGCGACGAGGGCGGGCGCGCAGATGCTGGTCGACGCGGGCGCCGACGCGGTCAAGGTGGGCGTGGGGCCCGGCTCCATCTGCACCACGCGGGTGGTCGCCGGGGTCGGCGCCCCGCAGGTGACCGCCATCCACGAGGCCTCCAAGGCGTGCGCGCCCGCGGGCGTGCCGGTGATCGGCGACGGTGGCCTGCAGTATTCCGGCGACATCGTCAAGGCGATCGCCGCCGGCGCCGACACGGTCATGCTGGGCTCGCTGCTCGCGGGGTGCGAGGAGTCGCCCGGCGAGCTGATCTTCATCAACGGCAAGCAGTTCAAGTCCTACCGCGGCATGGGCTCGCTCGGCGCCGTACGCAACCGCGAGCGCGGCGGCGCCTCCTTCAGCAAGGACCGCTACGCCCAGGCGGACGTCGGCGGCGAGGACAAATACATCCCCGAGGGCATCGAGGGTCAGGTGCCCTATCGCGGTCCGGTCTCGGCCGTCGCCCACCAGCTCATCGGCGGGCTGCGCCAGGGCATGTGGTACGCCGGCTGCCGCACGATCTCGCAGATGCACACCGACTGCGAGCTCATGCCGATCACGGCGGCGGGCCTCAAGGAGAGCCACCCCCACGACATCCAGATGACGGTGGAAGCTCCGAACTATCACAGAAGGTAAGTTCATGACTCAGCAGGTGGAGATCGGCCGGGGAAAGACCGGGCGGCGGGCATACTCGCTCGACGAGATCGGGCTGGTGCCCTCGCGGCGCACCCGTGACCCGGAGGAGGTCTCGATCGCCTGGCAGATCGACGCCTACCGGTTCGAGTTGCCCGTGGTGGTCGCTCCCATGGACAGCGTGGTCTCGCCGGCCACCGCCATCGAGATCGGGCGGCTGGGCGGGCTGGCCCCGCTCGACCTCGAAGGGCTCTGGACCCGCTACGAGGACCCGTCGCCGCTGCTGGAGGAGTGCTCGACGCTCGACGCCGCGGCGGCCACCAAGCGGCTGCAGGAGATCTACGCGGCCCCGATCCAGGAGGACCTGATCGGCCGGCGGATCGAGGAGATCCGCTCCTCCGGCGTGACGACCGCCGTGCGGTTGTCGCCGCAGCGCACGGTCCAATACCACAAGGCCGTGATCGACGCGGGCGTCGACATCTTCGTCATCCGCGGCACGACAGTCTCCGCCGAGCACGTGTCGGGGCGGGCCGAGCCGCTCAACCTCAAGCAGTTCATCTATGAGCTCGACGTGCCGGTCATCGTGGGCGGCTGCGCGACCCACACGGCCGCTCTCCACCTGATGCGCACGGGTGCGGCGGGGGTGCTGGTCGGCTTCGGCGGCGGCGCCTCCCACACGACGCGCAACGTGCTCGGGGTGGCCGTGCCGATGGCCACCGCGATCTCCGACGTCGCCGCGGCCAGGCGCGACTACATGGACGAGTCGGGCGGCCGCTACGTGCACGTGATCGCCGACGGCGGCATGGGCACGTCCGGCGACATCGCCAAGGCCATCGCCTGCGGGGCCGACGCCGTGATGGTGGGCTCGCCGCTGGCCCGCGCCGCCGAGGCGCCCGGCCACGGGTTCCACTGGGGCTCCGAGGCGCACCACCCCGACCTGCCGAGGGGGCGACGGGTCGAGTTCGGGACGGTGGGGACGCTGGAGCAGATCCTGCACGGGCCGTCGAGCGTGGCCGACGGCTCGATGAACCTCATGGGCGCGCTCAAGCGCACCATGGCCTCCACCGGCTACTCCGACATCAAGGAGTTCCAGCGGGTCGAGGTCGTGGTGGCCCCGACCCACTCCTGACCTGTCCCGATCCGCCACCGCGGTCCACCGGCGGCACTGCGCGCCAGGCCGCGGTGAAGTTATGGTTTCGGGCATGGAATCCCTTGAAGAGCGAGTTGCCCGGCTGGAAAGGCAGATCGCCCACCTTGAGCGGCACCTCGGCATCGACCCCGCGCTGATCGACTCCGTCGACGGAGATTCACGACTGCCGCCCGACTTCTACGCGGCGATGCGCAAGGGGAAGAAGATCCTGGCGATCAAGATCTACCGGGAGGCCACCGGGGCGTCGCTGATGACCGCGAAGAAGGCGGTCGAGGAGATGGAGCGGCAGGGCCTCGGCCGCGGGTGAGCTCGGGCCGCTCCGGCCCGGCAGGGCGGCTCATCACCACCGCGCGCAACCGGCTCAGCGGGTGTAGGTCGTCACCAGGGTGCCGTTGCTGAACGTCTCGGTGCCGGTCAGGGTGAACGTCGTCGGCCGGAAACCGCCGTGGAAGGCCGGGATGCCCGCTCCCGCCACCACCGGGTAGCACTTGATGATCAACTCGTCGATCTCCGGCAGGAGCTGTGCGGCCACGTTGCCGCCGCCGCACAGCCAGATGTCGAGCCCGTCCTCCTGCTTCAGCCGCCGCACCAGGCCGAGCGGGTCGCCGGGGACCAGCTCGATGGCGGGCTCGTCGACGCTCTTGATGGTGTTGGAGATGACGTACTGCCTCATGTGCGGGTAGGGGTTGGTCGTGCCCGTCTCCAGGCCGATCTCGTACGTGCCCCGGCCCATGAGCACGGTGTCGAAGCGCTGGTTGGGGGCGTCGAAGCCGGTCTGGGCCCGGATGGGGGCGGGCACCGTCTCGGGGAGGCGGGCGTTGATCCACGCCGCCAGGTCGTCGGCCACCGGGTAGAAGTCCATTTCGCCGTTCGGGCCCGCGATGTAGCCGTCGATGGAGGTGGCGACGTAATACGTGAGCTTGCGCAAGACTACTCCCTCTAAAGTACTATGATCGAAGTGCTTTCACCGTAGTACTACAAATGGAGTGGTGTCAAGGTGGTCAGACAGAACGTCGCCCGGCGGGCGGCACTGGTCGACGCGGCGATCGAGGTGCTGGCCGAGGAAGGCGCCCGCGGGCTGACGTTCAGGGCGGTGGACGCCCGGGCCGAGGTGCCGACCGGCACCGCGTCCAACTATTTCGCCAGCCGCGACGACCTGCTGACCCAGGCGGGCGGCCGGATCTACGAGCGGCTGCAGCCCGACGCCGCCACCATCGCCGCGAGCCTCGCCGGGCCGCGCGACCGCGACCGGGTGACCGGCCTCATGCACGAGATCGTCGACCGGATCTCGGCCTTCCGGTCAGGCTACCTGGCGCTGCTGGAGCTGCGACTGGAGGCGACCAGGCGGCCCCGCCTGCGCGAGGTGCTGACCGAACGCATCCGCGCCGACGTCGAGGCGAACGTACGCCGCCACCGCCAGACCGGCCTGCCCGGCGATGACACCACCGTGGTCCTGCTCTACCTGGCGCTCAACTGGCTGATCGTCGAGCGGCTCACGCTGCCGGACGTGTTCGGCGAGGAAGAGGCGCACGTGCTCGTGAGCGCCGCCGTCGAACGGCTGCTCCCATAGCATGCGGGGATGACTGATCACCGGCACACCCACAAGCTCGTCCGCGACGGCGATCTCATCACCAAGCGGTACGTGGACGGCAAGCCGGGCGCGGCGGAACGTGAATGGCGGGCGCTGACCCTCCTGGCGGAGCACGCCCCTGCGCTGGCCCCCGAGCCCGTGGCCTTCGACGGCCGTTCGGTCACGATGACGTGGATCGACGGGCTGCCGATGCGCGGGATGGAGGTGCGGGCCGAGCACGTCGCCGCCATGGCCGAGGCACGCGCCCGGCTGCACGCCGCACTCCCGTACGCCGTCCTGCGGGACGTGCCCGAGCGCCCATGGGCGGACCCGGTGGTCACCGACTGGGTCAGGAGTCGCGCCGCGGCATGGGAGCCCAGGGGGCCGCTGGACGGCCAGGCCGTCGAAGAAGGGCTGCGGTGGCTGGAGAGCCGGTCGCCGGGCGAGCCGGGCACCACGCCCGCGTTCGGCGCGGGGGACGGCAACCTGGCCAACTTCCTGTGGGACGGCTCCCGCGTCCGCCTGGTCGACTTCGAGGACTGCGGGCGCAGCGACGTGGCGTACGAGGTGGCCGAGATCGCCGAGCACGTGTCGATGTGGGTGGACGGCGAGGTGGAGATCGTGCCCGCGTTCGGCCTGAGCCCGCGGGAGGAGCGGCGGACGTTCGAGCACCGCAGGCTGCACGCCCTCATGTGGTTGTTCCTGCTGTCCCACGATTCCGCCGACGCGCCGCGCAACCCGCCAGGCACCTTCGAACGGCAGGCCGAGCGGGTGCTGGCGCGGCTGGCAGCGTGAACGCGACTCAGCCCGTGAGCACGCCCAGCAGGTGCGTGACCTCCCTGGACACCGCGTCGCGCCCGGCCTTGAGATATTTCCTGGAGTCGACGACCCGCTCGTCGTGGGCCAGATAGTCGCGGATGGCGCCGGTGAACGCCTTGTTCAGGTGGGTCGCGATGTTGATCTTCTTCATCCCGTTCCCGACGGCCTCGCGCAGCACGTCGTCGGGCACCCCCGACGAGCCGTGCAGCACCAGCGGCACCGGCACCGCGGCCCGCAGCTCGGCGATGAGCTCCAGATCGAGCACAGCGTCCTTGGACGTCATGGCGTGCGAGGTGCCCACCGCGACCGCCAGCGCGTCGACGCCCGTCCGCGCCACGTAGTCGACGGCTTCGTGGGGTTTGGTGCGGGCGCCCGGCGCGTGCACGCCGTCCTTGCCCCCGACCTCGCCCAGCTCGGCCTCCACCCACACGCCGCGCGCATGGCACCAGGCGGCCACCTCGGCCGTGGCGGCGACGTTCTCCTCGTCGGGCAGGGCCGAGGCGTCGTACATCACCGAGCCCAGCCCCAGCTCCACCGCCTCCTCCACGAGCGCCCTGTCGGTGGCGTGGTCGAGGTGGACCGCGACCGGCACGTCCGCGCGGCGGGCGATCGCGAGCGCGGCCAGCGCGACGGGCTCCAGCGCGCCGTGGTAGCGCACGCAGTTCTCGCTGATCTGCAGCACGACCGGCAACCCCAGCGCCTGCGCGCCGGCCACGATGGCGGTGGCGTGTTCGAGCTGGATCAGGTTGAACGCGCCCACCCCTGCGGGCGACTGGCTGACGATGTCGCCGATGGCGGCGAGGGGCATGGCAGTGGCTCCTTACGTAATGATGATCCCGGGGTGGATGTCGGCGTACACGTCGGGGTCGACGTCACCGGCCACGGGCGCGGCCACGGCCGCCGCACCCAGCGCCGCGGCCCGCCTCAGCCTGTCATGCCACGGTGCCCGCTCGACCAGCCCCAGCGCCAGCCCGGCGACCAGCGCGTCACCCGCACCCGTCGGGTTTCCCTCCACGGTGTACGGCATGCGCGCCCTGAACGTTCCCTCACCCGTGACCGCCAGCAGCCCTTCGGCCCCCATGGACACCACCACGGCCCCGGCTCCCCGCTCGCGCAGCGCCCGGGCGCCCTCGGCGGGGGCGCCGCCGGGCACCGCCCTGGCCAGCTCTTCCGCGTTGGGCTTGACCACGGACGGGCGGCCCGCCGGCGCGTGGCGCAGCGGTTCGCCGTCGGCGTCCACGATCGCGGGCACGCCCTGGTCCGCCGCGATCGAGGCGAGGGCGGCGTAGGTGTCGAGGGGCACGCCGCGCGGCAGGCTCCCCGACAGGACGACCGCGTCGGCGGCGGCCACGAGCTTCTCGTAGTGCCGTACGAAGCTCGCCAGCTCGCCGGGGGCCACCTCGGGACCGGGCTCGTTGAACAGCGCCGTACGCCCGGCGCCGCCGTCCGTGACGGCCAGGGTGGTGCGGGAGTCGGCGGCGATGGGCGTCAGGGCGCCCGGCAGCCCGGCCGCCCGCAGATCGCCTTCGACCGCCTGCCCCGTCGGCCCGCCCGCCAGGCCGGTGACCAGCACCTCGTGGCCGAGCGCCGCCAGCACCCTGGCCACGTTGACGCCCTTGCCGCCGGCCCTCCTGTGCACGGCGGTGACCCGGTTGACGCCGTCCCAGTCGACCGAGGGCAAGGCGTACGTCACGTCGAGGGCGAGGTTGAGCGTCACGGTGAGGATCATCAGGGCTCCGTGACCCAGACGCCGTCCTTCATCACCCCGGTCACCTCCAGTTCGTCGGACAGCACCACCAGGTCGGCGGCCTTGCCGACGGCGATCGAGCCGATCCGGTCGGCCAGGCCGAGCACCCGCGCGGGCGTCAGCGAGGCCACCTGCACGGCGTCGGGCAGCGACATGCCCACCTCCCGCACGCTGCGCCGGAACGCGACGTCCATGGTCAGTGTGGAGCCCGCGATCGAGCCGCCCTCGACGAGCCGGGCGACGCCGCCGTCCACGCGCACGCCCATCGAGCCGAGCACGTAGTCGCCGTCGCCGAGACCGGTGGCCGACATGGCGTCGGTGATCAGCGCGGTGCGGCCGGGGCCCGCCACTTCGTAGGCCAGCCGCAGCATGGCCGGATGCACGTGAACCCCGTCGTTGATCAGCTCGATGGTCACCCGCTCGTCGTCGAGCAGCGCGGCGACAGGCCCGGGGGCGCGGTGGCCGAGCGGCGGCATCGCGTTGTAGAGGTGGGTGGCCACGCTCGCGCCCGTCTCGATGCCGGCGATCGTCTGCTCGTAGCCGGCGTCGCTGTGGCCCACGGCGGCGAGCACGCCCTCGGAGACGGCCAGCCGGATCGTGTCGAGCGCACCGGGAAGCTCGGGCGCGATGGTGACCATGCGTACGTGGCCGCGCCCGGCCTTGACCAGCTCGGCGAACTCCTGCGGCGAGGGCTCGCGCAGCAGCGTGGGGTCGTGCGCACCGCAGCGGGCCCGTGAGATGTAGGGGCCCTCGAAGTGGATGCCGGCCAGCAGCCCTTCCTCGCAGAGCTCGGCCAGCGCCGACGCCGCCCGGACGAGCCGGTCGGGGGAGTCGGTGACGAGGCTTGCCATGGTCGTGGTGGTGCCGTGGCGCCGGTGCAGCGCCACGGCCTCACGGGCCTGGTCGGGCTCGCCGGTCGGGAAGGAGCCGCCCGCGCCGCCGTGGTTGTGGATGTCGACGAAGCCGGGCACGACGTGCCGCCCGCCCACGCTCAGGCCGGTACCGGGGGCCGATCCGTGGCCGACATGCGTGATGCGGCCGTCTTCTATGGTCAGCCACCCTTCGTGGATTCCCCCGGGTGTCACGATCCTGGCGTCGGCAAGAGTAAGGCTCATGGAGAAAGAATCACAGATCGCGTGAGGTGCATGGGCTCGTCGGGGTTCAGCTGCTGGGCGAACGCGCGGGCGACGGCCACCCGCTGGGCGCGGATCAGCTCGGCCATGGGGTCGAGCCCGCTCTCGAAGAACATGCCGCCCGCCTGCTCGACCTGCCCGCGCAGGCCGTCGGGCGGGGCGCCGAGCATCCAGGTGACGCGTCCGGGGCCGGCGATGCTGATCGGGCCGTGCCGGTATTCCATCGCCGGGTACGCCTCCGTCCACGAGCGGGACGCCTCGCGCATCTTCAGCGCGGCCTCCTGCGCCAGCCCGACCGTCCATCCGGCGCCGAGGAAGCTGAACTGCTCGGCGTTGACCAGTTCCTCGGGCAGCGGCGCGGCGACGGCCCGCTCGGCGTCCTCGATGGCCTGGGTGAGGTCCTCGCCGAGGCCGGCGCGCAGCAGGGCCAGCTGCGTGGTGGCGAACCTGGTCTGCACGACCGACCGCTCGTCGGCGTAGTCGAGCACCACGACCTCGTCGGCGGCCCGCATGATCGGCGTCTCCGGGTCGGCGGTGATGGCCGAGATCTTCGTGGTGGTCCTGGCGAGCAGTTCCAGGACCTCGGTGGTGGTGCCCGAGCGGGTCAGCGCGAGCACGCGGTCGTACGAACGTCCTGAGGGCGTCTCGGAGGCGGCGAAGGCGTCGGTCTCCCCGTGCCCGGCCCGCTCCCGCAGTGTCGCGTACGCCATCGCGATGAACCATGACGTGCCGCAGCCGACGACGGCCACCCGCTCGCCGTGGCGCGGCAGCGCGTCGGCGGGAACGTCGGCGACGGCGCGGCGCCAGCAGGACGGCTGGGACGCGATCTCGGCCTCGGTGTGGCTGGTCACCACGTGCCTCCCCATGGTTGATTGTTTCTGCATTTTTTATACCAGGTAAGTGCATGAATGGACACGGGTGGCTGCGGCCTCCAGGTTGTGCCACGCTTGCTGCTGACCTCGTCCTCCAGGGAGGCCTCGTGTCCCGCTACGACCGCTGGAACGCCATCCTCGAGCTGCTCTCCCGGGAGGGCAGGCTGTCGGTGGAGGAGGCGTCCCAGGCGCTCGACGTCTCCACCGCGACGATCCGGCGGGACTTCGACCAGCTCGCCCAGCAGCAGATGCTCATGCGCACGCGGGGCGGCGCGGTGGCCCAGAGCGTCAGCTACGACCTGCCGCTGCGCTACAAGACGGCCAGGCACGCCGGCGAGAAACAGCGCATCGCGGCCGCCGCGGCGGAGTTCGTGACGCCGGGAGGCGTGGTGGGGCTCAACGGCGGCACCACCGCCTCCGAGCTGGCCCGCACGCTCGCCACGGCGCCCGCGCTGGAGAGCGGCTTCACCATCGTCACCAACGCGCTCAACATCGCCGCCGAGCTCACCGTCCGCCAGCACGTCAAGATCGTGGTGACCGGCGGGGTGGCCAGGCAGCAGTCGTACGAGCTCATAGGGCCGCTGGCGACCGGGGTGCTGGAGCAGGTGACGCTGGACGTGGCGTTCCTCGGGGTCGACGCGCTCGACATCCAGCTGGGCGCGTCGGCGCACCACGAGGGCGAGGCCAGCGTCAACAACCTGCTGATCAGCCGCGCCGCGCAGGTCGTCGTGGTGGCCGACTCGTCCAAGGTGGGCAAGCGGGCGTTCTCCCGCATCTGCCCGATCGGGCAGATCGACACGCTCGTCACCGACGCCCAGCTCTCCGACGATCTGGCGGGCGAGCTGACGGACGCGGGGGTAAAGGTCGTACGCGCCTGACCCGCCCAGGCGTTACAGGGCGATGCCGGGGCGGGTAGGAATGCGACACAGGCGACAAGCCATCCCAGGGGGAAACATGGCGTCGGGAAGGAGCGTGGCCCGTCTCGGGCCCGCGGAGCGCGCCGAGGCGCTGGAACGCATGGCCGGGCGCGAGCTCGACGTGGTCGTGGTCGGCGGGGGAGTCGTGGGAGCGGGGGTGGCTCTCGACGCCGCCACCCGCGGGCTCGACGTCGGGCTGGTCGAGGCCCGCGACTTCGCCTCGGGCACCTCGTCGCGCTCCTCCAAGCTCATCCACGGCGGTCTGCGCTACCTGGAGCAGCTCAACTTCGAGCTCGTGCGCGAGGCCCTCCAGGAGCGGGCGCTGCTGCTGCAGCGCATCGCGCCGCACCTCGTCAAGCCGGTGCCGTTCCTCTTCCCGCTGACGCACTACGGCTGGGAACGGGTCTACGTCGGCGCCGGGGTGGCGCTCTACGACACGCTCGGGCTCGCCTCAGGGGCCGCCCGCGGCGTGCCCGGCCACCGGCACCTGTCCAGGTCGCGGGCGCTGCGGCTGGCGCCCGCGCTGAAGAAGAGCGCGTTCACGGGCGCCATCCAGTACTGGGACGCGCAGGTCGACGACGCCCGCTACGTGATGACCATGCTGCGCACCGCGGCCACCTACGGCGCCCACATCGCCCCCCGGGCGCAGGTGGTGGGGTTCCTGCGGGAGGGGGAGCGGGTCACCGGCGTACGCGTGCGCGACCTGGAGAGCGGCGAGGAGTTCGAGGTCCGCGCCCAGCAGGTCGTCAACGCCACCGGCGTCTGGACCGACGACATCCAGGAACTGGTCGGCGGCCGGGGCCAGATCCACGTACGCGCCTCCAAGGGCATCCACCTCGTGGTCCCACGCGACCGCATCCAGTCGCTGACCGGGATCATCCTGCGTACGGAGAAGTCCGTGCTCTTCGTGATCCCCTGGGGACGGCACTGGATCATCGGCACCACCGACACGGAGTGGACCCTCCACAAGGCTCACCCGGCCGCCTCGATGGCCGACATCGACTATCTGCTCGACCACGTCAACGCCGTGTTGTCCGTGCCCCTGAGCCGCGACGACGTCGAAGGCGTCTACGCGGGGCTGCGCCCGCTGCTGTCGGGCGAGTCGGACGAGACGTCCAAGCTGTCCAGGGAGCACGTGGTCGCGCATCCGGTGCCCGGCCTGGTGATGATCGCCGGCGGCAAGTACACGACCTACCGCGTCATGGCCCGGGACGCGGTCGACGCCGTGGCGCACGGCCTCGACCAGCGAGTGCCCCGTTCGTGCACCGACCGCATCCCGCTGGCCGGCGCGGAGGGCCACCAGGCGCTGTGGAACTCCCGCCACCGCATCGCCCAGACCTCCGGGCTGCACGTGGCCAGGATCGAGCACCTGCTGCAGCGCTACGGCTCGCTGATCGACGAGGTGCTTGAGCTGATCGAGCATGACCCGTCGCTGGGCAGGCCGCTGAGCGGGGCCGACGACTACCTGCGCGCCGAGATCGTCTACGCCGCCACGCACGAGGGCGCCCGGCATCTCAATGACGTGCTGACCCGGCGTACGCGCATCTCCATCGAGACCTTCCACCGCGGCGTGGCCGTGGCGCAGGAGTCGGCCGAACTGCTCGCCGCGCCGCTCGGCTGGGACAACGAGCAGGTCAAGCGGGAGGTGGGATATTTCACCAAGCGCGTGGAGGCCGAGCGCCGCTCCCAGGAGCAGGACTCCGACCAGGAGGCCGACGCGATCAGGCTCGGCGCGCCGGAGATCGTCCCCGTGGTCGCGCCGGAGGCCTGAGCGATCACTCCGCCGGGATCCACGCCTGCTCGTCGAGCGTGGCGGCGTCGTTGACCTGCACGCCCTGCGTCGAGACCGTCCATAGCGAGTCGCCGATGACGACCGAGCGCTGGATGCCGGGCCGGAACCCGCGCTCGTCGCTCTCACGCTGCGCCGGATGCTTGATCGTGCCGAGCTTCGACACGCCCGAGTCGTCGATCTTCAGCGCGAGCGCGCCCGACTCGTCGCCGCTCCTCAGCGGGATCACCGCGAGGCCGGTTCCGGGCCAGTAGAGGAAGGCGTGCGGGTCCCACTCGGCCTCGGAGCCGGAGTCCTTCTGGAACAGCTGCGACAGCCTGCGCGGGGCGGCGGGATCGCTCACGTCGAACAACGACACCTGCGTGCCCTGCGTCCTGCCCTCCTTGTCCGCTTCCTGGCCGATGCCGATCAGCCGGCCGTCACCCGCCGGGTGCAGGTAGGCGGAGTAGCCGGTGATCTTCAGCTCGCCGGTCACCTTCGGCGCCGCCGGGTCGCGCAGGTCGAGGGTGTAGAGCGGGTCGACCTGCTTGAACGTGACGGCGTAGCCGATCGCGCCGATGAAGCGGACCGAGTAGATGCGCTCGCCCTTGCCGAGCCCGCCGACCTCGCCCTTCTTGTCCATCGTGGCGGCGTCGAGCACGTACACGGTGCTGGAACTGGTCCGGCCGTCCCCGGAGCCGAGCGTGGTGGCGACGCGGAGGTGGCCTTCGTGCTCCGACAACGAGTACTGGTTCAGCAGGCGGCCCGCCACCTTCCCCGACGCCACGTAGGCGGGCGGACCCGGCTTGGAGACGTCGAACCGGTGGATCTGCGTCTCCTCGGGTGGGAGCGTGGGCGTCGGCCGGGGCGCGGGACGCGACGTCGCCGTGACCGTCATCCTGGTCGGCGGAACTCCGGACGTGTCGCCCGTCACGGTGGGTTCGCTGGGGGTGGGCTCCTCGGCCGGCGCCACGCCCGACCCGGTGCTACGGCCGGGCGAAGCGGGGGCGCTGGTGGGGGCGTCGGGTGAGGTGGTGTCGCCCGGCCGTAGCACCGGGT
>NZ_JAAAHR010000007.1:0-105155 GCF_009908215.1 Nonomuraea sp. K271
GGCCTGCCCTTCCCCCACGCCGCCCAGGCCATCCAAGTCAAACGCCGCCGCACCGCCCACAAAACCGGCAAGACCACCATCGTCACCGTCTACGCCGTCACCAGCCTCCCCCCGGGCCGAGTCACTCACACCCAGCTCGCCGCACTGATCCGCGGCCACTGGAGCATCGAAGCCCTGCACCACATCCGCGACGTCACCTACCGCGAGGACACCTCCCGCGTCCGGACCGGCACCGCACCCCGGATCATGGCCAGCCTGCGCAACCTCGCCATCGGCCTGGCCCGCCTCATCGGCTGGACCAACATCGCCGCCGCCACCGACCACTACCGCAGCCACCCAACCAACGGCCTTCAACTACTCGGTTTCACCAACTGAGAACGCTTCGGCCCTGGATCCTGAACTACGTCGAGAACAACAAGCACGGAAAGGATCTTCTCGGTCTGACCGAGTATCAGGTCCGCACCTGGGAGGGATGGCACCGGCATGGTCACCACGGTCATGCTCGCGCTGGTCTTCCTGACGTCACCCGCTCCCGCCTGCCCGACGACGACCATCCCGGCCAGCACAACGATCAGGGAAAAGACGAGGCGCACCGCACCGCGCCCCCGGCCCCCACATCGCCCTGATCCGCCCGTCCATCAGCGAAATCCACCGCGTCCTGGCGAGGCTGTTCACCCCCGCCAACGCCATCGACCACGTCCTCGCGTGGTCCCAGTTCCGACGCCTCCACCAGACTCGAGCACTGATAGTCGAGGCTCACCAGCCCCCGGGGGCAAGTGGCAGCCCCGGCGAGAGTCCAGCCCAGCAGAAGACCAACATGCCGAGATCATGACAAATAGAACAGTCAAGAGTACGCCATGACGCGCCGGACCCGGCGCCGCATGCTCGTCGCGTGCTCTTCGGCCATCGACACCAATGAACACTGGCTGACATTTTCAGACATTTTAAATGCGACAAAATCCGGCAGAGCGATACAATTGAATACGTTGAAACATGGCCCGGCATAAATGCTACGGACTTTTAATCCGTAGGTTCCGGGTTCGAGCCCCGGGCGCCCTACCACTCCGACCTGGGGTTTCCCGTGATTCTGTAGTCGAGTCGTCCGATCGTGAGTCACAGTGAGACACATGTGAGTCACGTACCAGGGCGAGCGTTGTTGACCTTCCGCGCCGTCTTGCGAGCCGCTTGGAGGACCAGCCGGGCGGTGGCCCGGGCGCTGTCGTGATACAGCTGCGGCAGCACCGAGGTGTAGGTGTCGGCGGTGAGGACGATGCTGGCATGCCCGAAGCAGGCCCTGCACCACACGCAAGTCCGCTCCTGCCGCCAGGGCCAGCGTCGCCGCTCCATGCCTCAGGTCGTGCAGCCGCACCGGGGGAAGGCCACTGGCTAGGACCAGCTTGTGGAAGCGGTAGCTGAGATAGTTGGGATCGATCGCCTCGCCGTTCTCTCGGGTGAACATCGCGGCCGAGGGCGGCCAATCGTGGCCCAGTTCGCCGCGCTGGGCTCGTTCTTGGTGGTGCAGCAGCCGGAGGGTGTCGAGGTCCAGAGCGATCCCACGCTGGCTGGAGGCGCTTTTCGGTGGGCATGGGAACAGGCCATGGTCGGTGTGGACGACCTGCCGAGCGATCGCGAGTTCGCGCCGGTCGGTGTCGAGATCGATCCAGCGCAACCCGACCACCTCGGCACCCTCAGTGACGTATGAGCAGCTCCAGATTCTCGCTGAGACCCCCAGTTCCGTACCAACACGCGTGAGATCACACGATCTCCCCTAAGAGCACATCCCTACCCGGGCTACCGCCACCCGCCCACCCTCATCGTGAAATACACCCCAGCGCCGGCGACAACAGAAGCCGTCTACTACTCGTACGAGGGAGAAGAGCTGACCCAACAGCCCACGTATGAGCAGGCCGTGGCAAAACCCCGAGCCTGATACGACGGCTCCAGAAGTGGGGATGACCACGCCGCCGGCCGACGCGACGGCGGTTGCCACAAACGTTCGGATAGCGGCGTACTTCACTGAGGCAATCAGCAATGCCACGACCGAGGTGAAGAACGCCCAAGGCGACGTGGTAGCGGGAAATCCAGCTGTTGACGAGGACACATTCGCGCTCACCTTCGCGCCGACCGCGCCTCTGACCGCCGGAACGACGTACAACGTCGCCATCACTGGAGCCACGGACGCATCGGGCAATGTGATGGAGCCGTACTCGTGGTCGTTCACCGCGGGCAGCGAGCCCGACTCCGGCCCTCCCACCGTGACCGAGACCGTCCCGGCGCCAGATGCCGCGAACGTGTGACCAGTTGGCGCAGCGTGGTGGCCAAGGAGTTGGCAGCCAACGGCGCCTCCTACAGCCTGTACGCCTCCACCGACATATCAGCTCCATCCGGCTGGGTGCAGACCTCAGCCGCCGATTCCACGTATGTTGACGGCCTGGCACCGTTGCCGATCAACACGTGGAGCCACCTGGCGCTCACCTACGACGGCGCCACCCTGCGGCTCTTCGTCGACGGCCAGCAGGTCGACCAGACCGAGATGAGCGGCAACCTATACGACGACGGTGGCCCGCTGCGGATCGGCGGCACCGAAGTCTTCGGCGAGTACTTCAAAGGTCTGATCGACGAGGTGCGCGTCTACAACCGTGCCCAGAGCGCGGCCGAGATCCGGACCGACATGACCACCCCGGTCGGCGAGGCGGCACAGCCGGACACTCAGGCGCCGACCGCGCCCGGTTCGCTCGCCGCGACGGGCGGGGCCGGGAACGCACAGCTCACCTGGACGGCTTCGACGGACAACGTGGGCGTGGCCGGCTACCGGGTTCACCGCTCCACGACGCCGGGACTCACCCCGTCGGCCACGAACCAGGTTGGGACGTCGCCAACCACCACGTTCACCGACGCGGGCCTCGCGGCGGGGACGTACTACTACCAAATCCGCGCCGTCGACGCGGCCGGCAATCTCGGCCCGTCGTCGAACGAGGTCTCGGCCGCCGTCACGGTCCCGCCGACGAACCCGGGTTTGGTGGCCGCGTACGGCATGGAGGAGGGCACGGGCACGACCGTGGGCGACTCCTCCGGGCAGGACAACACCGGAGTCGCCACCGATACCGCCTGGACGACCGGCAAGCACGGCAAGGCCCTGTCGTTCAATGGCTCCTCCAGTTGGGTGACCGCCGCCGACGCCGACTCGCTGCGCCTGACGAATGCGGCAACGCTTTCAGCGTGGGCTCGGCCCTCGGACCTGGAGGACGTCTGGCGCAGCGTGGTGATGAAGGATCACGACAACGGCGGCTCCTACGGCCTGTACGCCGCCGCCGCCAACGGCCCGGCCGGCTGGTTTCAAACCGTCCAGGGTGAGGCCGAAGCATCAAGCAGCACCGCGCTGCCGCTGAATCAGTGGAGCCATCTGGCGGTCACTTACAACGGCAGCATGATCACGCTGTACGTCAACGGCACCCAGGTAAAGCAGGAACCACTCTCCGGCGATCTCGACGATGATGGCGGTGACTTGCGCATCGGCGGCAACAGCTTCTGGGGCGAGTACTTCAGCGGCGTGATCGACGAGGTACGCATCTACAACCGCGTCCAGACAGCAGCCCAGATCCAGACCGACATGAACGCCCCCGTCGGCGCCGCCGCGACGAACGCGGCAGCGCGGCAACGGACCACGAATGCCGCCACAGACGTTGCTCCCGCGATCGACAAACTGACGGTGAACGGCAGCCGCACCGCAGACGGGGTCACAGTCGCCTCCACCCTCACCCCCCGCCTGACCACCTGGCTGACCGCCGAGCGCGACGGCGAGGCGAAAGTGGACGTGGAGCTTGCCGGCAAGCCCACCAAGTCCATCAGGGCGGGCAAGGTGACCACGGACCGGCAGCTGATCTGGTCGGCCGAGGTCACCGCCAAGCCCGGCGAGAGCCGGGTGTCCCTGCAGGTTCCCGAGGGCAGGTTACGGAACGGCGACAAGGTCAGATGGCGAGCCCGGATGACCACCGGCGGGACAAATGGCGTCTGGTCCACCTGGCAGAACCTCGTCATCGACGACTCCGCACAAGGAATGGCGGCACGCAGAGCAGCGACTTCGGCGGCGGCGGTCGAACCGCCGGAGTTCTCCGTCGGCCACCTGACCGCGGAGGATTGCGAGAGCGACAGAGGGCCTGGCGGCGTTTACATATGGAAGGACGTGCCCTTCCCCTTCACCTGGTGTTACACCCATTGGTACGGCGTCGCGTACTACTCGAGGGTTTGGGATGCCGCCAGCGGGAAATACATCAAAGTCCCTGTCGGCTGGGCCCAGTTCCGTGGATCGACGGTGATCAACACCCGCACCCCCGGCATGCCACCCCCTGGACCTGGACACGGGCCTCCTGTTCGCCTCCCGCCGCCTGATGGGCACCCAGGGCGGCGACGCGGCCCCCACCGCGACCTCCCCATACTGGCCGCCCAGTACTTGAGAGGCCGCCTGGACCTGACCGGCCTGATCTCCGAACGCTTACCTCTGGACGAGATCAACAAAGCGGTAACCCACATCCGCCAAGGCACAGTAGCCCGCACGGTCATCACCTTCTGAAGGCAGGGCGCCTTTCGGCCGGGGCCGCCATATATCCCATCTATATGAGATTTGAAGCACGTAACTATATGGTCGGGCTTGCCGAATTCTCCCGAACTTTCGCCACGGAAGGAGTTGACATCATGGAATTTCTGGATTATCTCGACCTGTCGGCAGACAGTTTGGCCGACGACGCACTCATCGAGCCCAAGATCTGCAGGGACCCGTGTAGCTGTGCCTGCCTCAAGTGCGCTACGACCAGGTCACCCATGCCTTACGGCGACTGAACGCCGTAAGTGATTGGACAGGCCGGTGGCCGCCACCCACAGCGCGGTCACCGGCCGAATGGGAGATTGTGTTGCCTCCTGCAATTATTGACAAGACGATATCGCCGCTCGGTCTCGTGTGCCGTGTCGATTCGCATAGTTCTCGATGGCTGCCGTCCGACTTTCATATGAGTGCCGCCTGTATCGGGTCAGGCAGTCCTGGGGTCGGCGCCGACGGCGAGCACACGTCCGGAACCGGTAGCGCCTGGCGTGACCCCGAGATGTCCAGGCTCGTCGCCGTCGCGGAAGCGGTGGAGCGTTACGCGGGGATGGACCATCCTCGGGGTGAGCGCATCTGGGCCACGGCAGCCGAGTTGGGTGACGAGTGTCTCGAGCCTGAACGTTATCCGCGATGCACCGCTGAAGAGTATGCGCATCCGCGGTGCCCGGTCCGGCCGTTCGACCCGCACGCTCGCATCCGCTGGGAACGCGGGATCGACCTGATCACGCTGGAGCCTGTCTGGGTTCCTGCGGTGATGGCCTGCTACGGGACGCAAGACCAGACAGAGGATGAGAACTTCGCCTACCGGATATCCACCGGCTACGCGGTGCACACCGATCCGCTCGAAGCCGTGGTCCGCGGCATGTTCGAGGTGATCGAGCGAGACATCATCGCGATCGTATGGCACCAGCGGCTTCCCCTTCCGCTGATCGAGGCGGCACCGAGCGACCCGCTCACCGCCCTGCTCGACTGGTCCAGGCAGCGTTTCATGCATCCCTATCTCTTCGATGCCACCTCCGACCTGGGTGTTCCCACCGTTTATTGTGTGCTGAGCGCCGAGCATGACCTCCGGGCGAACAGGCTCATCGGCGCCGGCACCGGAAGGGATCTGACGCAGGCCGCGGAGAAAGCGTTGTCCGAGGCCTTGCTGATGCGTACCCAGTTCCACGGGACCGGTTATCGGCTTCCGGCGTCGCCCGAGGATTTTCGCACGCTTGAGGACACCGCCCGTTACATGGGCGTGCGAGAGCGTGCCCATGCTTTCGACTTCCTCACCGAAGGGGCCGCGGAGCGGCCGGTCGTGCCCAGGCAGTCACTTCCGGACGCCTCAAGCGATCTTCTGCGCCTTCTGGTCACGACGATGTCCGGCAGCGGCATGCGGCCGGTGGCGGTCGAGCGCACGACCGTCGAACTGGCCGATGCCGGCTTCCACGCCGTCAACGTCATCATTCCTGATCTTCAACCGATGTCCGGGGACCATTTCGCACAGTTCAAGGCGCATCCCCGGCTGTACGAGGCGCCCGCGCTGATGGGATACCGCGTACTCGCAGAACAGGAGTTGAACGCGTGGCCGCAGCCCTTCGCTTAGACGGCCGGCCGTCCCTGCTGGGCAACGGGAACTTCGGTGATGCCGTCGCCAAGTGCATGAGCGGCTACTTTCCCGGAAGCCGGTTCGCCGAGGAACTGGACGACGCCTTCCGGGAGCCGTCGCGCCTCGTCGTGGTCGCGTCGTCGCAACTGGTTCCCTCCGTTCATGAGCATGCCGACGAACTCGCGTACAAGGCAGGCGTTCCATGGCTGTCCATCACCATGGAGCATCCCGTGATCCGTATCGGTCCCCTTGTCAATCCCGGAGAAGGACCTTGCTTTCGGTGTTACATGAGCCGGCGCCGGCAGCATGATCGCAGGTGGTCGAGTTCGCGCATCCTGCATGACGCCTACGACCGTGGCGAGTCACCTGGGCCCGGGGGGTTCCTGCCTCAGCATCCGAGAATCGCAGCCGGAGCCGCTGCTTGTCTCCTCGGCGAGCACGGCGCCACCGGCCAGGTGATCACCATGTCGTTGCTCAGGCTCGACCTCGCCGCACATGTCGTGACCGCGTGTCACGGCTGTGACAGGTGTGCGCCACCGGCTGTCCTGCCCGGCCTTGCGGATCTGCTGTCCCAGGAGGTGGGCGCGAGTGCGCACTGAAGAGAGTCCACGCCTGGCCCGTGGCCTGGCCTGGGCGGCGGGCGACGTGGCAGTGGTCGTCGAGGGGGCTCCTGAGAGACACGTGTTCCGGGGAAAGGCCGCGAAAGAGGTGCTTGCGCGCGTGGTGCCGCTCATTGACGGCACTCGCTCCCTTGAGGAACTGCGGCGGGAGACGGGACTGTCTGCGAGACATCTTGACCAGGTGCTCGCCCTTCTCGGCGAGCGTGGCTTGCTGGAGTCCCCCGATGAGGGCGATGATCTCTGGCCGGACAGGGAGGCGGCGACCTATTTCTCGCGGAACCTGAGCGAGACCGGCGGTTACGCAAGTTCCGAAAACATCTCCCGTCACCTTGCCCGCTGCACGGTGGTGGTGCTGGGCGACGCGCTCATAGCGGGTGAGGTCATGGCTGACATGCGGGCCTTGGGCGTGGGCCGGGTCCGGAGCGAATTGAGCGCGTCAGAGGCCGAAGGACGGGTGTTCGTCATCGTCATCGACCAACCCGCTCAGCCGGATGTTCTGGCGGAGGCGGCGGCGTGGTGTGGCCCCCGGGGCATCCCCGTCATGCGTGCCGCTGCCTCACTGGAGTTCGTCGAGTTGGGTCCGTGCTTTCTCCTGCCTTACACCGCTTGCGTTGCCTGCGTGGGCCGGGGCAGGGCTGACGCCGGCTGGGAAGCCGGTACGGCGACGCGTCCGGGGCCCAGGGACGTCGCGAGTGGCTTGATCACGACAGAGGCTCTCGGCCTGCTCCTAGGGCTACCGGAGACCGGGGCGCCACGCTTGGTCACAAGAATCGCGCTGTCCGGTTGGACGAAGGATCGCCGCTTGGCTCTGCCGTACCCGGACTGCGAAGACTGCGGAACCACCCACAGCGCCGCGGACTCATATGAGTGGACCATCGCGTCAGACTCTCCAGCATTTCGACGACGTGCGAGTGTCACTCCCGGCCGCATCAAACAGATCGACTCGCTGATGACCGAGCGGCCCGATTTTCCCTCCCACCCGAGCAGTCCACTGCCCGTTGAGGGAGCACAGGGCCAAGCAGCCCTCCTCGGTGATCTCCTTCGCCGTACGGCAGGGCTTCGCCCGGACCGTGACGATCGGTGGGTGCCCAGCGGCGGCAACCTCGGGTCCGTGGAGATGTACGTGATCTCCGACGCCGGCCTTCATGATCTGCCGGGAACGGTGTTTCGCTATGACGATCTCAACGATCGGTACATCGCGATTCGTCCCGATCGGGTCCCGCTGGCAACCGTTCTGCGACAGGTGGAGCTGCCGACCGACGAGGTTTCCGCGCTGCTGGTGTTCGTGGCCGCTTCATCGCGGCTGGAGAAGAAGTACCAGACAGCCTCCCATCGCCTCGCCCTGCTCGACGCGGGCTGCGCGACCACCCAGCTATCGGTGGTCGCCGGCCATCACAGGCTGGGCATCGACCATGCCACCGCCTGGACGGAAGATCTCGCCGACGTGCTCTGTCTCGTTCCCGATCAGTTCGTCACCGCGGTGGCGGGCATTCATCGACCCACGTCCGAGGAGCTTCCGCATGCCGCTGATCTCGACGGATGAACTCACCGAACCCATCGTCGCCATGCTGCGTCACCGCACGAAACCGGAGCCGGTACCGGCTTCAGGCAGGCCGCCGGTGCCTACGGCGCGCTTGTGGGAAGCTCTCGGCGGGCGGCGATCGGTACGGGAGTACAGTGATCGCGAGCCGTACGCCGAGACTCTCACGGCCATCATGGAACTCGCGGAGAGCACGCAGGCTCGGCAGTGGGCCGGCCGGACGAGTGCGACCCTGTTCGTCGTCGCCCTCGGAGTCGCCGGCTTGAGCCGTGGCCTGCATGATCGCAATCTGCGGCCAGTCTGTGGCGTGGAGTTCGTGCACGAGCTGCGCGTGGACTATGCGAATGCCCCCGCGATCATTCTCATCGGTGATTCGGTCGGAACGACCGCGGACTACGGTGACGTCCTGGTCCGTGCGGGAGCCATCGGATACGCCATCTGGTTGGCGGCTCGCTCCTACGGGCTGGAGGCGTGCGTCTACGGCGCCACCAACCTCAGAGCCTCATCCGTGATCAACAAGGTCGCTCCCGGCCAGCGGCACCTGTTCACCGTGGCACTGGGCTACGCGATGGACGGATGAGGGCATGAAATACTCGAGCCCCAGGCACGCCCACCAGCCATCGACCGTCCCCGCCACCGCGTGGCGCATGGCGCAGCGGTTCGCCCCGTACCGGCGGCAGGTCGCAGGATCGCTGGCGTTGGTCGTGATCGGGGTGGTACTCAATGTCACCGCTCCGCTCCTGCTGGCGCGGATCATTGACGAGGCTCTGCCTGACGGGGATATTCCGCTGCTCGCGTTTCTTTGCGGAGCCATGCTCGTAGCGGGAGCACTGGGTGGTGTGGCCGGGATGGCCGAGTTCGCCCTCACCAACTGGACCGGGCAACGGGTGATCGCCGATCTTCGCGCGGAACTCTACGAACGCGCGCATGCCCAGCCCTTGGAGTTCTACAGCGAGCACGGGGAATCGGAGATCCAAGCTCGCCTCGTCAGTGATGTGGAGGGCATCGATCGGTTCCTCACAAGTACCGCCCAGGTCACGCTCAGCTCGCTGACGACTCTGATCACAGCGGTGGCCGCCATGCTGGTCCTGAGCTGGCCGCTCGCCCTGGGTACGTTGGCGCTGGCGATAGTCCTCAACCTGATCAACAACGTTTACGCCGGACGGCGCCGGATCCTGGCAGGTGAGCGCCAGCTCCACATCACCGAGATGATCAAGCTGGTGGCCGAGGACATGTCGCTGCCCGGCATCATTCTGGGCCGTACGCTGCGCCGCACGGAGCATCGCCGGGCGGGTTTCGTCGAAGCATGCCGCACGATCAGCCGGCTGACCTTTCGTCAGCGCATGGCCGGAGCCACCGCGCTGACCGTCATAGGCGTGGTCTTCGCCGCCATTCCTCCGGCCATCTATTTCGTGGCCGGGGCGCTGTTTCCTTCCCTCACCGTGGGGACGGTGGTGGTCCTCGTCATCATGCAGATGAGGCTGTCCGGCCCGATTCAGGGGATGCTGCGTCTCAGCGCCAGCGTCCAGGCTTCCCTGGCCATGTTCGAAAGGATCACCGAGTATCTGGACCTGCCGGTGGCCAAGGGGCTCGTGGTTGCCCAGGAGCCCCCGCGCTCGGATCCGCCACCGATCCGGCTGCGGAGCGTCGGCGTCCGTTATCGCGAAGCCGCACGCCCAGCGGTGCGAGATGTGACTCTGGATCTGCCCGCCGGATCCGTCACCGTGATCGTGGGAGGCAGCGGCTCAGGAAAGACCACATTGGCGCTGGTCCTGGCCGGGCTCATGGCGCCGACCGAAGGCAGCGTGACGCTGCCGTGGAACGCATCGGCCGGCCCCGGCCACCTCCGAGCCCTGGCAACGCTTGTCCCGCAGCATGGCACGTACCACGACGGCAGCATCCACAGCAACCTGACGTTCGTCAGGGACGACGTGACCGACGAGGAGATCCGAGAAGTCTGCCGAGCCGTCCACCTCGAAGAGGTGATCTCGTCGCTGCCGGACGGCTACCACACCCCCATCGGCCCGGACGGCTACCAGATGTCCGGCGGAGAACGACAGCGCCTTGCCATTGCCCGAGCCATGCTCGCGACCAGCCCGATCCTCATTCTCGACGAAGCCACGAGTGCCCTCGACAACATCATGGCCCTGCGGGTGCACCAGGTGTTGAGGGAGCACTGTCGTGACAGATCCCTAGTGGTCATCGCCCATCGAATCCCGCCCATGGCGCCGGAGGATCGCATCGTCGTCATGGATCACGGACGGGTCGTCGAATACGGCTCGCATGCGCAGCTCAACAGCAACGGAGAGCTGTACACCACCCTGCTCGCCGCTCAGAACGCCGCAGGATGAAAGGATGACCGATGAGAACACCCGCACTCGGAATCGGACTGGGGTACCGGCGATCCATGCACGGCCCCATTCTCGCCTCCGCGGCAGAAATCGACTGGCTGGAGATCTTCACGGATGACTATCTCCAGGACAAGGGCGAGCTCGATCAGCTCAAGGAGAAGTTCGTCCTTGTGCCGCATGGAGTGAAAATGTCGATCGGTTCGGACTCTCCCCTTGATCTCGCCTATGTCGAGGCAGTGGCACGTCTGGCCGACTTCGTGGACGCTCCCTGGGTCAGCGACCATCTTTGCTACACCAAAGAAGGAGAGACAGACATCGGAAATCTGACACCCATGCTGCGGACCCGGCAGAAAGCCAGGACTGTCGCGGCACGGGCGCAGGCCGTACAGGACCGTCTGGGCCGCCCTTTCATCCTGGAGAACATCGCCTACTACATGGAGTTGCCCGGCGACCTCACGGAGGCGCAGTTCATCACGGAAGTGTTGGAAGGGTGCGACTGCGGTCTTCTTCTGGACCTCGCCAATGTCTCGCTCAACGCACGCAATCACGGTTTCGACGCCGAGACGTTCCTCGCGTCCCTGCCGCTCGAACGTGTGGTCCACGTGCACCTCGCCGACACGGCGCCGGACTCCCGGTCCGAAGGAGTCAGCTTCGACAGCCACGACGCGCCTGTGGGGAAAGACGTCTTCGACCTGCTCAGGCTGTTGGTCCGGCACCACCTCCCGAGCGGCACCATGATCGAGCGGGATGACCGCTTCCCCGACGATTTCGAGGAAATTCTCGCGGACCTGAGGACGGCCAGGCAGATCGTCGAAGGAGCCAGCACGTGAGCGTGGTCGGCTTCCAGGAGTTGCTTGCCAGAATTCTCCGGGACCCGGACCTGCTCACACAACTTCACGATGACCCCGCGGGATTCATCGAACGTCAGCGGGGCGACCCGGAAGCGGTGCGGATGTTGACCGAAGTCGACGCCGACCGGATCAGATTGACGTCCTGGGCCACTGCTCAAACCCAACGCACACTGGCCTGGCGCGTGCTCCCGGCCGCAGAAGCACTCTGCCGGCAACTCGGAACCGAGCACAGGCATGTTCGCGACGCCGGCGTACTCCATGCGCAGGAGCCAGCAGAGCTCGCGCGGCGACTGTTCGACCTCGCGGATCGGCTCGACGGGATAGAAGCCCAACTCATCGCCTTCGACCTTTTGCTGGCGCGAGCCGTGAGCACCGCCCCCTCATCCGTAGGGCTCGTGCGGCTCAGGTCGAGTGCCATGATCGCGACATTCGGATATCCGGTCGCCAAGGCCAGGCAGCTTCTCCTTTCTCGTCAGGATTACAGGTTGTCTCCAGAAACAAGTCACTACGTCCTGTACGAGACGCCCACCGCCTACGGCTCCACACGGATATCTGGTCCGATACGTGATGTCCTCGTGGCCTATGACGAGGGCTGGGGCACCGAGGCTGTCGCCGACCGCCTCAGGTTTCCGGTAGAGGCCGTCGCACGCCTTCTACGCCAAGCGGACGAGCATGGCTTCACCACCTGTCCGAGCGGGCGGCCCGATTCATCAACCGGATGATGCGGCGATCCAGCTCATCGCCGGAGACGGCCCGGAGCGAGGAGGTCGGCGGTGCTCTCTACCCGTCGATGACGAATGGGAGGCGGCAGGCCCCTGCCGTTCCGTCCAGCTCGTACAGCAGCAGCGAGTTCTCGTCGTCCTCGCTTGTGTCGTACCAGCCGATCCGAGGAGCCAGGGCAATGCACATCAGTTGCGCGCCCGGGCGAGGGGCTTCCCAGCCCCTCATACTCCCCGGGGATCGGCCATCGATCACAGCCTGAGCCGGACACCCACCGCGCAGCGCCACCCAGCATGAGCAGTTGGAGGCGCGTCGAGCGCGCTCAGCTCAGGCGTCGCGCTCGGCGGGGAGATCGTCTTTCCAGACGGCACGGACGGCGCGGGATGTGGGCGGCTCAGCCGGGTAGTTGGAGCGCGCTCAGAGCCAGGTGTAGTTGTGATCGGTGATAGCCCGCAGGTGCGGCCGGCCAGGCGGGGCATGCGAGGTGGTCAGGGCGCTGACGGCAGGTCCGATGAGCGGGAACAGCGGAAGATCCACGTTCTCTCGGGGACTTGGATGTGTTGCAGGACGCTGCGATAGCTACCGGATGTCGCGAAAACAGCCACGGTGGGCCAGGGCGAGTTTCTCGATGACATCGCTCAGATTGTTGAGCAGGTGCCAGCGGTCGGCACACTGCACCGCCTGCGGCGCGCCGTCCCGGGCGCCGGCCGCGTACGCGGTCGAGCGGTCCCGGCAGATAAGCTGCACCCCGGGATGCTGTTGCAGCCAGTGGGCGAAGGTGACGCCGAGCCGATCGGGCAGCACGTCCACGCAGCGATGCGTGATGGCATCGATGATGATGGTGGCATAGCGCTGGCCTCGTTTGATCGCGAAGTCGTCGACGCCGGTAGCGGCCGGCCAGGCCCGGCACCTGCTTGTGGCAGGTCTGCCGTGTGCACTCCAGGTTGAGGCACACCAAGCGTCGTAACCTCAGCTCGATCACTATGGGCAGCCCGTCCACAGGGCGATCAGCCAGACGCCGCCGGTGATAGCCGTGCACCTTGCCCGTGGCCGTTCCGCACGAGGGGCAGCACACCGGATCGCCTCGCGTGCGGGCCGCCACCCGGATCTGGCAACTCTGCCGGACAATACTGTCATCGATACTGTCATCGATGAGGAAGGCGATGATGTTCTCAGGAGGTTGATGTCCGGTTTAGAATGCCACCTGCGATGTCAGGGGATTCTCGGGTGCGGTACAGGGTGCTGGGCGCCGTTGGGGTGGACGGTGCAGGTCTCGGCCCGCCCAAGCAGCGATTGGTCTGGGCCACACTGCTGTGTCGCGTCGGCCGGGTCGTTTCAGACGACCACCTGATCGATGCATTGTGGGGTGAGGTGCCGCCACGGTCGGCGGTAGCGAACCTGCGGGTGTACGTGACCGGACTGCGGAAGATCGTCGGCGACGATGTGTTGCAGCGGAAGGATGGCGGCTACGTTGTCGTCCCGAAGCCTGGGCAGTTGGACGCCGCCGTCTTCGAGGAGTTCCTGACTCAGGCTCGTGTATCGCGGGACCCGAAGGAGAAAAAGGACCAGTACGAGCAAGCGATGGCTCTGTGGCGAGGCTCAGCCTTTGGCTCCATGGCCGAGCATCCGGCCATCACGCACGCCGCGCAAGCTCTGGAAGAGTTGCGGCTGGCCGCAGTGGAAGAGCTCGCCGAGGTACGGCTGGTGCTGGGCGAGCACGCCGCCCTCACCGCCGAGCTGGGTGGGTGGGTGGCATCACATCCGCTGCGGGAAGGGCTCCACACCCAGCTGATGCTCGCGCTGTACCGGTCCGGTCGCCAAGCAGAGGCGCTGGAGGTATACCAGAGAGCCCGGCAACTCCTGGCCGACGAACTCGGACTCGAACCTGGCCCCGCGCTCCAGGATTTGCAGCAGGCCATCCTGCGGTCCGACCCCGCCTACCCTGAGGTCGCCGTCGAGTCGCCTGACCGCCCCATGGCCGTCCCGGCCGAGCTCCCGGCCGATCTGGCCGGCTTCACCGGCCGCACCAACGAACTCCTGCAACTACACGACCGGCTGCTCGACGGGCGGCGGCCGGTGGCGATCTCGGCGATCAGCGGAGCCGGAGGAGTCGGCAAGTCCGCCCTGGCGATCCACCTCGGCCATCAGCTCATCGACCAGTTCCCCGACGGCCAGTTGTATGTGAATCTGCAGGGTTCCACCCCGAAGGTCAAACCTCTCGATCCCATCGACGCGCTGGGGCGGTTGCTGCGCTCGCTGGGCGTTGCGCCCGAAGCGGTCCCGCCCGATGTCGATGAAGCGGCGGCGCTGTTGCGGACCTGTACTCACGGCCGCCGACTGCTCATCATCCTGGACAACGCCTGTGACACCGGCCAGATCCGCCCTCTGCTGCCGGGCAGCGGGACCTGCGCGGTGGTCATCACCAGCCGCCGCGCCCTATCGCTCGACGCCGTGCATCACCTCGCCCTCGGTCTCCTCACCCCGGATGAGGCAAGAGCTCTACTTATCGCCGGGATAGGGTGCACCGGCACCGACCCAGAGGCGGCCAAGGACATCGTGCGTCTCTGCGGCTACCTGCCGCTGGCGATCAGCATCGCCGCCGCCCGTCTCAACTCCCGGAAAACCTGGAACCTCGCCAAGCTGGCAGACCGGCTCATGGTGGAAGAACGGCGACTTTCGGAGCTTGAACAGGGCGACCGGGCGGTCAGGGCGTGCCTGGAGGTCAGCTACAGTCACCTGGATTACCCGCATGCCCGCGCGTTCCGGCTCTGTGCTCTGCCTGGCGGTCCCGACCTCGAAAGCGACGCCGCCGCCGCACTCCTCGACCTGGCAGAGCCGGACGCCGAAGACCTCCTGGACGACCTCATCGACGTCGGCCTGCTCGAAGGCCTCGCGCCCGGCCGCTACCGCTACCACGACCTGATCCGCCTGTACGCCCACGAACAGGCCGCGTACCACGACCCGCCCGCCGAACAGGACGAGGCGCTGCACCGCCTGCTCGCCTGGTACACCGCCACCGCGCGCATGGCCAGGCAGAGCGCAGAACGCAACCAGGTGCTCCCGAGCTCGTTCCTGCCGCTGCGGAGCTCGGGTCGTACCTTCACCGACCCCCGCGCGGCCCAGGAATGGCTCCAGCACCACAGCCCGCACCTCGTCGATTCGGTGGAAGAGGCCATTCGCCGCCCCGAATCGCTCGCCCTGGCCGCCGATCAGCTCTACGCGCTGGAATGGCTGAAGTATTACGGGCTGGACTGGGCCGGGCTCGATCACATCGTGCGCGATATCGCCCACGCCGCCGTACACCATGGCGACCAGCGCAGTGAAGCCATCGCCCGCTACCACCTGGGCACCCTCTACTACACCCTGTCCCGCCCGTCCGAGGCCACGACCGAACTCCGCCGCGCCGCCGAACTCGCCCGTGCGGGCGACGACCGTTATCTCTTGGCCGAGATCCGCCACATCGAAGCCGTGCTCAACCTCGCGCAAGGCCGTCTTTTCGACGCCATCAGCACCGGTCAGGAGGCGGCGGACCTTTATCGCGCGTGCGGCAATCTCAAGGATGAGGCATTCGCGCGCAGTAATCTCGCACGCTGCTATCAGGAGGCGGGCCGCCCCGACCAGGCCCGCGACACGCTGGACCGCGCCGCAGACGCCGCCCGCCAGGCCGACAACCCGATCGCGCTGGCCGCCGTTCAGTACGCGCGCGGCATCAACCAGCGCGACACCGGCCAATGCGACATGGCCATCACCGCGCTCACCGAAGCACTCGGCCTCCTCCGCCAGGCGGGAAACCGTGCGGCAGAAGGCAACGCCCTTTACCATCTCGCGGAAACCCACCGCCGGGCCGGCCAGCACCGGCAGGCCATCAATTTCGCCGCGCAATGCCTCGAACTCGCCCGAGACATCAGCGACAACTACAACACAGGGCGCGCGCTGACCGTACTCGGCCGGTCCCATACCGCCCAGAGTGAACACGGGCAGGGCCGCGCCCATTTCGAAGAGGCCCACAGGGTCTTCGTCCGACTCGACGCCCCCGAGGCCGACGACGTCCACCGGCTTTTGACGAGCTGACGCCTCGGCGGCCGGCGACGAAGGGGAGATCGTGGTCTTCCTGTGTACGCCGTCCGCGTACGGGTGCCACAAGCGGTACGCCACGGCGAAGCAGTGGCGGGACGTCGAGACGTTACTGAAGACCTCGCCCGAGGTGACCGAGGTGCGTTTCGTGAGCCGGGCCGCGCGTACGCGAGTTTCCGCCGGGAGTTCGCCGGTCAGAAGAGGGTGCTGGCGGGTGTACGTGCCAAAGACCTGCCGGAGTCGTGCCGGGTGCGGCTGTCAGGAGTGGCCGACCGAGTCCGGATCAGGGGCTTGACGAACCCGCAGCCAGGGGTGGGGTTCGCCTTCGCCCAGGCGGAACTCCACGCCGATGCTGCGACGGCATCCCAAGCCCCCGATATGTCGGTACTTCTCTGCAACAAGGCCTCGGACATACCCGCCTGTCGGCGCGGGCGGGGCAAGGCGAACACATCGGCGGTGACGGTAAAGGAGAAGCAGGCGATCGTCGCCGCCATCAAGCGGGTCCCAGGGCTCATCACGTACGAGTACGAAGACCAGGCGACGGCGTATCGGCGCCCCGTGCCGGCGGCTGGCGCGGATGCCGGGGTGGAGATGGCGGTCAACCAGAGGCGGCTGCACCGGGAGCAGACGCTGACGTGGGAAATACGGGGTCCAGAGCCCCGAGATCAGGAAGGGCTGCGCCTAGTCAGGCGAGACCGATACTTCAGATCCGATCAAATCGGAATGGTCAAGGCCACGCAATCACGCCGTCGGTTGCTCGATGGTTGCTCTTCGGCTAACGGCACCCTGAAACACCAAGCGACATTTTTTGGATGTTCTTGGGCACGGGCATCTCTACACCGAGCGATGCGTTGGGCACATTGCGTTAGCATCCGACACAAGAGCCACTGACTCTCAATCCGTAGGTTCCGGGTTCGAGCCCCGGGCGCCCTACCACATAGCATCGCAGGCCGAAAGCGCTTTCTCGGCATAGCGCCACGGCCTGGTGAGACCGCCTCGAAGATCATGTTCCCCCTATGTTCCCGCATCTCACCATGCGCTGGTGAAAGTCCGCTTGTCGACGCGCGCCATAGCCGCTCCCCTCCTGTGCTCTCCGCCACCATGCGTCCGCGGGACCGCGGGGAGGAGCAACATGGCGCGGATCATCGAGCGTAAGGCTAAGAACGGCGCGACATCATGGCTGGTGAAGTGGCGCATCGGCGGGGGCAGGAGCAGCAAGGAAGACTCCGAGACGTGCTATGAACGGCAGATCGCCGAAGACTTCGCGGCCTTGGTCGAGCTCAGCGGAGAGAACCGGCCGCACGGCTACCCCAAGGGCTGTCATGGCATCAGGGACCCGCACTTCGACGGCATCATAGATGCGGACATGCCGACCTTCGCGCAGTACGCCCGCCACAACTACGCCACCCGGGCTCGGCGCCGCCCCCACCCAGCGCCTGGACTATCTGGCCGAGGCGGAGCGACACGTTTTTCCATTCTTCGGGCACCTGCCATTGGATCGGGTCACTCGTCGTGTGCTGCGGGAATGGGTGGAATGGATGCTCACCAAACCATCCGCACGCAACGAGCACCAGCCGAGCCGGCCCCTTTCGGATGAGCAGGCGGCACGCCGATGGGCACAGGGCCGCGACATCACGGTCAAGAAGACCGGACGCGTACCACCCGGCGTGCTGCGGCAGTGGCGGGAGGCAGGCTCACCCAAACCCGCACCACCAAGCCCGAGGACGCTCTCGCCGGCCACCGTGGAACGGATCTACCGAGGCGCGATCAAGCCGGTCCTCCGAGCCGCCACGCAACAGGGCGAGGACGGTGAATCACCGTTGCTGGCCCCCTCTCCCTGCGAGGGCCTTCGCCTGCCGCCCGGCCCATCTTGTACGGGCCCGAGCTGGGCGTCTACCTTCGGGCGGTCCACGACCTCGACCCGAGACCGCCTTGTTCGTCCTAACCGAAACGGTCACCGGCCTGCGCTGGGGCGAGATCGCCGGACTTCATGTCTCCGGCCTGGATCCGGTCGGCGGCCTGATCCACGTGACCCAGACCTACGCCTACCTGCTGAACGAGACGACCGGCCGCAAGCAATGGCAGCTCAGGCCCTATCCGAAAGGCAAGAAGCAGCGCGAGGTGCCCATCTGCCAGGTGATCTTCATTGCAGCAGGATGCGGTGGCGTAGAAGGTCGAAGCCGGCGCGGCCGTGCATCTGGCGCATGATCCTCTTGGTGCGGGTGTTGACGCCTTCGGTCCGGCCGTTGTGGTGCGGGAGGGTGGGGGCAGCGTTCACAGCGTCGCGGTCGAGTTCGAGGCCGTTGGCGAAACTGTGCAGGTGGGGCAGGTCAGCGGCGCGGACGGTGGTGATCCAGGCGGTGAGTTCGGTGTCGTTGCCCGCGGCTGGGATGAGGAGTTCGGCGAAGCTGCGGACATGGTGGGCCAGTGCGGTCAGTTCGGGGCAGGCGCCGGTGAGTTCCTGCATCAACCGGGTGTCGCTGTCGCGGAGCCGGTCGGGGTGGGTGAGCAGGAGGCGTGCCAGGCGGCGCGGGGTGGTGACGGGGCGTTCTCCTTCGGCCCGGCCCTGGGTGATGTAGCGGTAGAGCAGGTTGAGACTGCCGGTGTAGCCGAGCTCTTTGATCTCGCGGAACAGTTGCTGCACGGGGACGGCCGGGTCGGTGGCGCGCCGTTCTCGCAGGTGATCGCGGTAAGGATCGACGAGCGTGGGCCGGTAGCGCGGAGCTCGGCGCAGCGTCTCGGGTTTGCGGGTGCGGGCGTAGCGCGCCCTCGTCCTCTACTCCAAGGGGGAGGGCGTCGTCGCGAGGCGGGGTCTGGAGGAAGCCCGAGCCGAAACCTGTACCGAGGGACACGAACCGTGTATGAGGCCGGATGGATCTGGGAGGGCCTGCCGTGGAAGGCGAAGCCCCTGTCCGGGCCGCCAAGGCATCCGTCGCATGACCGGGTCGTCCTGGATGGGGGCTTTGCGGGAGAATCGGCACGTGATGCATGGAAGGTCGGCAGAGCAGGCCGCCATAGATGATCTTCTGTCAGGTGCCCGTTCCGGCTGTAGCGGCGTGCTGGTGGTGCGTGGTGAGGCTGGAATCGGTAAGTCGGCGCTGCTGGAGTATGCGGTCGACCAAGCGGCCGACATGCGGGTGTTGCGCAGCGTGGGCGTCGAGGCGGAGGCGGCGTTGGCGTTCGCCGGGCTACATATGTTGCTGGGTGGTTTTGTTGATCGGTTGGGGGTGTTGCCGGGTCCGCAGGCGGCGGTGTTGCGGGGGGCGTTTGGGCTGGCGGTCGCCCCGGCGGGGGATCGGTTTCTGGCAGGGCTGGCCGCGCTGTCGTTGTTGAGTGAGGTGGCCGAGGAGCGGCCGATGCTGGTCGCTGTAGATGATGCGCATTGGCTGGATCGTGCCTCGGTGGATGCGTTGTTGTTCGCCGCGCGCCGGTTGGAGGCCGAGCCGATCGCGGTGGTGCTGACGGCCCGGGATGGGCATCGGTTCACTACGCCGGGCCTGCCGGAGCTGCGGCTTTCCGCCCTTGATCGTACGGCTGGCGCGGCCGTGCTGGCGGAGCACGCCAGGGACCTTGCTCCGCATGTGCGGGATCGTGTTCTTGCGGAGGCTCAGGGGAATCCGCTGGCGTTGCGTGAGCTGCCCGCCGCGATGACGCCGGAGCAACGGGCGGGTGAGGCGCCGGCGGTCTCGTTCGCCACTGGCACCCAGTCGGTGGCGAGCCGCGTAGAGGAGTCCTTCGGCGACCGCATTCGGGTCCTTCCGGAAAGGACTCGGCAATTGTTGCTGATCGCCGCTGCGGACGAAGGCGGTGACCTGGGGCTGGTGTTGCGTGCCGGCGAGCGGCTCGGTGCCGGCGTGGCTGACCTGGAGGCGGCCGAACGCGATCGGCTGGTACGGGTGAATGCGGGGCGTCTGGTTTTCACCCATCCCTTGATTCGGGCGGCCGCCTATCGGGTGGCGACGTTCTCGCAACAACTCGCCGCGCATCGGACGCTCGCCGACCTACTCGGAGAAGATCTGGCTCGCCGCGCCTGGCATCTGGCCGCCGCGACGACCGAGGCCGACGAGACTGTGGCCGCGGAACTGGAGCGAATGGCCGAGGCCGCGCGGTCGCGCGGCGGCTACGCCGAGGTCGCCGCCGCCTATCAGCGCGCCGCCCAGCTCACCCCAGACCCGGGAAGACGCGCCATGCGGCTGGTCGCCGCCGCGCAGACTGCGGGCTTCGCCGGTCAGGGCGCGCTCGCCACCGACCTCGCCGAGCAGGCGGGTCCGCACGTTTCAGACCCACGGGCCCGGGCGGAGCTCGCGTGGCTGCGGGTATTCATCGCCCACGAGCAGGAAAGGCCTCCTCCCGTTGTCGAGCTGGCCGAAGCGGCGATGGAGCTGGGCAAGCAATCGCCCCATGACAGTGTCTTCATGCTTCTGGAGGCGATGGCGACGGCGTGGACCACTGATAGGGATCGCGAGGTACGCGATGTCATCAACTGTTCCTCACCGATCGCTGATGGGCATTTCGGCCGGGTCACGGAGGCCGTGAGTGGCATCGGTGCCGAGGAACCGCAGAACCCCGTGCGCATCCTGCTCCATGAGATCGGCGACAGTAGCGATCGTCCGATCTGGCAACGGCAGAGCACGCTGTACTGGACGCTTTGGGCTTGCGACCTCGAGAACGCGGTGGCGGGGCTGACACAACTCCTCGATCATTGCCGGTCGACTGGGGTGATCGGGCTGCTGCCACGGGTTTGTCTGCACCTTGGCCGAGGTCACCTCTTGCTTGGGCGGCACCGCGATGCGCGGGCCACATCCGAAGAAGGCCTCAAGATCGCTGAGGATACCGATCGGCCACACTTCGCGGCACATCTGTCGGGGCTGCTGGCATGCGTGGCGGCGATCGAAGGGGACGAGGCCGGCTGCCGGGAGGCGATCGGTGATGTGCTCGTCGGCGAGCCGACCGAGCGCGGTATTGAGTCCCGATACGCGATGGACCTGCTCGACCTGGGACTCGGCCGATACGAGGCCGTGGTGCATCGGATGGCGGAGACACTGCACGATCCCGCCATGTATCTGACGAATACGCTGGTCAACCAGGTCGAAGCGGCGGTGCATGCCGGTCGGCGGGACCTGGCGAAAAATGCCGCCGCCCGCTTCGGCACCTGGGCCGAGGTCGCCGGCCGCCCCTGTGCGGAGGCCATGGAGCTGCGCTGCCGGGCTCTTCTGGCCGATGGTGCCGAGGCCGGACGTTTGTACGCGCGAGCCGTACAACTACATCGAGAGGACCGGGCGCAGCCGTTCGAGCGGGCGCGCACCGAGTTGCTTTATGGGACGTGGCTGCGACGGGACCGGCGCCGCAACGACGCGCGTGAGCCACTGCACTCGGCCCTGGAAATCTTTGAACGGCTCCGGGCCAAACCATGGGCCGAGCGGGCCGGCGCAGAGCTACGGGCGGCGGGCGAGGCGCGCCAGGCCCAAGCTGCCGCCCCGGATCTCCTCGACCGCCTCACCCCGCAGGAGCTCAACGTCGTGCGGCTGGCCGCGAAGGGGCTGTCCAACCGGGACATCGGCGCCCGGTTGTTCGTCAGCCCGCGGACCGTCGGCTATCACCTCTACAACGCGTATCCCAAGCTCGGCGTGGCCTCCCGGACCGAACTCATCCGCATGCTTCTGCCCAGGGATTAGGAAGGTCAGGGCGTGAAGGCGGTAGCCGGCCTGATCGAACCCGGGCTTCCGGTCGCCGCCGTTGTGTTCTTTCTCGGGTTCTAGGCGGGGTGTCTCAGGCATCGGCCCCGCGTACCCGGAATCGGCCCCAGCGTGCCTCGAGGCCCTGCCCACGGAGCGAACGGCTGCGACCGTCCCGGATCGGCAGCTGCGTCCAGATCCCGATCGCGACGGCCATGCGCTCGGGGATGGCGGTGCCGTAGATCTTGTACACCTGGTGACCATCCACCCGCCATACCACGGTCGAGCCGGCCCGATCGAATGTGATCTCGCACTCCCGCAGCCGGGTGAAGTCTTCGTCGAAGTCCTCATACGGCGACTCGGCTACGTGCACGAACGGATCGTCCGTTCCCATGAGGTGCTCGTGCATCGCGAACACGCGGGTAGCGGTCCCCGCGATGCTGAACACGGACCTGAGGTCGGTGACCTGGAAGTCGGCCATGCCCAGCCGATAGTCGCCAGGGTCCCCGCCGATGTTCTTGACCGCCAAGTCGGTAGCGAACGTGACCGGGCGATCTGGCGGCAGCTCGAACTGCCGCGTCGTGAGCTTGAAGTACTTGGCACTGTCGGCGGGTTGGAACGTGTCGCTCGACACCGAAAAGCGGGGGATCCTCACCCGCACCACACCACCACCGACGGCCACCTCTGTGTTCGGATCCTGCGCGGTATGCTCGCCGCCCGTTGGGACCGGCAGGCTGACCGTCCTCCACAGAGCGGGGTCCAGGTCCGGCCCTTTGAACTCGTCATAGGTCACGAAATCATCGCGATCCGCCTGTGTCACTGCTTCCACCTCCGAGCGGATCGGGCAGGGCACCTCGCCATGATCAGCCTCCTCTTCGTTGCAGGATCAGCATTGCTTTGTTCGATGGACGCTATGATCCTTTTGGGTCAATCCGGCATCTGCCGCGTGACTGGGTAGCTCTCGGAAAGGCAACAACACCCTGCGGCACGGGAATGTGATTATTCTGCGCCCAGGCATTGCCGGGCCCGTGATGATCTCTTGTCCAACGGGCTTGCCCGGTGTTGTCGGCGACTGCGACGAACTCCTGGCCGGCGGACAGCTCGTTCCAGGCTGACGCGTTCACCGGCGATTCCGGTGTGCCAGGCGAACTTCTGTGCGGGGCTGGTTCCGGAAAAGATGATGCCCGGCACAGGAAGGGGCATCGGTCATTTCGCGGTGGCCTGACTGCGCTCGATGAGTTCCAGTACGGCGTCCCTCGTTTCGCGGAAAATGGCGAGGGCGTCCTCGGCGGCTGCGGCGACCGCTGCGTCGCTGGGTGCGACGGGTGGCTCGACCAGCAGGGCCATAGTGTCGGCGAGGACCTCGTCGGGGGCATGGGCGGCCGGGGTGGCTGCTGGGTCGGACATGACGATGCCGAATCCGGTCACGACTGCGTGCGCGGCGTATGCCTGGTCGGGCAGCGGCCAGTCGGAGCGGATCAACCCGTGCCGGTGCAGGATCGGCAGAACCGCTTCGGATAGGGCGCTGGGCCGGGTGCGGTCGAACAGATCACGGTCGCCGGCCTGCTGGGTGAGCAGCCGAACCAGGTCTGTGTCGCCGCTGAAGAGGCGACGCGCCAGCGGAAGATTTCGCCCGGTACGGAGCAGCAGCGGAGCCAGGCGGCGCGGCCGCACGGCGGCGGAGTCGGCGGCGATGTGGCCGATGGCCTCGTCCAAGAGGGTCAGCAGTTCGCGGGCGAGCAACCCGAGGATGAGGTCTTCCTTGGTCGGCCAATACAGATAGACGGTGCCCTTGCCGACCCCTGCCGCGCGAGCGATCTCGCTGACGGTGACTTTACGCACCCCGTGGTCGAGCACCAGCTCGCGCGTGCTGTCCAGAATGCGGGCGGCCTTGCGCGAGTGGTGCTCGATCAGCTGGCTCACGGCGATGTCCCTCTTTCTCGTGTTCCTCGTGCTCACTAGTGCTTGTGGCTTGGTCATGCGGCGGCGACGTCGAACTGCTTGTTCGCGAGATCTGGGCCCTTCATTATCTTGCCCATGGCCTGCCTCAGCAGCGGCCGCCGCCTGAGGCGGATCATCGCGGTGCGCATGATCTGCTCCTTGCGGTCGCCGGGTGTGAAGATCCTCCGCATGGACAGCGCGCCGTCCTGCTCAGTCTGGATGAACGGCCGCATCCGGCCCTCCCACGCGCGCAGCGCGCCGGGCAGATCGTCGGTGTGGCGCCGCAGCATGGTGCCGAGCAGTTCGCTTCCGGCGATGGCGCTGGAGGCGCCCATGCCGGCGTAGAGGGTTACGCACCAAGCGGAGTCGCCGACCAGGACGACTCGGCCGTGATGCCAGTGCGGCAACTTGACCTGGTGCACCGAGTCGAACAGGTGCTCCGGGGCTCGTTCGAACCGCGCGAAGAGGTCTTCCAGTAGGGCTCCGGGAGGCTCAGGGCCGAAGGCGGCGCGGATGGATTCGATCGCCGGGCGGGTGAACTCGGCGTCGATGTCGTCAGTGTGGTAGGAGAACAGTAGGCTCGGCGCGTGGTCGGCGAACGGGAAGGTCCATGCCGAGCGGCCCGGCTCGGCCAGGACCAAGCCCTCGTGCAGGCCGAGGCCCTCGATCGGCGCATCGAGGGTGGTAACGCCGATCATGTAGTGCAGCGGATGCAGGTCCTGCTGGGGGCCGAAGGCAAGCCTGCGCACGGTTGAGCGCATCCCGTCGGCGCCCACCACCAGGTCGAAGCACTCGGAAACGGTGTCACCGGAGGCGACGCTGTGCAGGGTGACCTCGGCTGCGGAGTCGCTCTGGGTGATGTGGGTGGGCACGGTGGAGTAGCGGATCTCCACATCGTCCGGCAGTGCGGCGAATAGCGCCTCTTCCACGTCGCCGCGCAGGACCCTCCGGGGCGGCGTGACCACGCCCGGGAGTTCCGTCAGGTTCATGCCGGGGGTGCGGCGCCCGGCCCGATTCACCTCGTAGACGGCCATCCGCTCGGCGTTCCGGTCGCCGATTGCGTCCAGCACTCCCAGCCGTCGCGCGGAAGCGACCCCGGTACCCCACAGCAAGATGAAGTATCCGTTCGAGCGCCGCGCGGGAGCCCGCTCCACGATCACCGGCTCCCACCCCACCTGGTGTAACCGGAGTGCGGTGGCGATGCCCGCGATCCCGAGTCCGACCACCAGTGCACGGGGGCGCCTCGCTGATTCCTTCATGATGACTCCCTTCCTTGCCGTGTTCACTGCCACCGTAGCACATACTGACCAATTTGGTTCTACTAGTCAGTATCGGACCTACGGCTGGGATCGTCACTTGATCATTTGCAGGCGCTGGGATTCGAACCCGAACCGGCGAAAGAGCTGGAGGAGGTCGAGGTGAGCACCGTGGCCACGCTTTCGGCGTCGATGATGCCCCTGCCCCACTGCGGGGCTTGGCCCCGCCGCCCGCGATGACCTGAACGTGAGCGGCGAACAACTGACGCAGGTTCCACGGCCTCGGTCAAGTCGACCCTTGCCTTGAAGCCGTGGCGCGCCAGGGATAGCGCAGCTCCCAGGTGTCAGGTGATTTCGAGGTTGGCCATCATTCCCATGTCCTCGTGTTCGATGTTGTGGCAGTGGAAGAGATAGCGGCCGCGGTAGCCGTCGAAGCGGGTGATGATCTCTGCTGATTCGCCCGGGCGCAGTGAGATGGTGTCCTTGAGGCCCGCGTCGTGCGGCAGCGGCGGGCGGCCGCCGCGTGAGAGTATCCGGAAGGCGGCCAGGTGCAGGTGGACGGGGTGGTGCACGTCGGCGATCAGCCGCCAGACCTCGACCTGGCCGAGCCGGACGGTGACATCGGTGCGGGCGGGGTCGAACGGCAGGCCGCCGATCAGCCATCCGTGCCCGCCGGGCAGGCGCCCGGTGCGGAAGGCGAAGTCGCGCACCCGGGCGGCGTCCGACCGGCGCCAGTCCGGCAGGTCGGTCGCCAGGGTGGGCGGGATGCGGCTGTCGTCGGTGGCGGTGCGGGCGATGCGGAAGGCCATGACGTCGCGGGTGCGCCCGGAGCCCAGCCGGTTGACGATCCGGACGCGGCCGCCGACCGGGACGCGCGAGAAGTCGATGATCACGTCGTGGCGTTCGGCCGGCGCGATCGGCAGCAGCCGGTGCGTGACCGGCGCGGCGAGCAGCCCTTGGTCGGCGCCGATCTGGACCAGGTCCAGCCGGCGTCCGTCGTCGCCGACCGCTTGGAGCGCGTAGTGGCGGGCGTTGGAGGCGTTCAGCAGCCGCAGCCGGTAGCGGGCCGCGTCGACCTCGTGCACCGGCCACGGCGCGCCGTTCACCAAGATCACGTCCCCCAGGACGCCGGCGAGATAGGGCTCGCGAACGCCCGGCCGCTCCCGCAGCACAGACCCGAGCGCAGGCCCGAGCGCAGACCCGGGGGCGGGGTCGAGGGCGGGGTAGTCGAGGCTCCCGTCGGCGGCGAACGCCCGGTCGGCGAGCACGAGCGGGAGCTCGCGCGGCCCGGCGGGCAGGCCGAGAGCCTCCTCGGCGTCGTCGCGGACGATCTGCAGCCCGGCCAGGCCCCGCCAGATCGCCGGGCCGGTGAAGTCCATCCGGTGGTCGTGATACCACAACAGCGCCGGCCGCTGGTCCATCGGGTAGGCGTAGTCCCGCCTCAGCCTGGCCGGCACCGCCCGCGGGTCGCGCCCGCCGTGCCCGGGACCGGGCCCGCCGCGGCCGTGCCCGTCGTGGCCGTCGTGGGCGGCGTCCGGCCAGCCCTGGGGCAAGACCAGGTCGGTGGGGTATCCGTCGGAGGCCGCCGGGCTGTGTCCGCCGTGCAGGTGCACCACGGTCGGCACGGGCAGCTCGTTGCGATGGGTCACGATGATCGGCCGGCCGCGGCGCGACTCGATCGTCGGCCCCGGGAACGTGCCCCCATAGGTCCACAGCCGCGTCCGGATGCCGGGCAAGACCTCCACCGCCGCCTCGCGCTGGGTGATCTCGTAACGGTCGGCCCCGCCCGAGCCGCCGGCCGGGGCCAGCACGGCCGGGATCGGCAACGGCACCTCGAACGCCGGCGGCAGCGGCACCGCGCTGCGCAACTCGGCACCGGTGAACGACGGGCGGCGCGACAGCGCGGCCGCGCCCGACAACCCGCCGGCCGCCATCAGCCCGAGCGCCCCGCCGATGCCCAGCACCCGGCGCCTGGCCAGGCCACCCACCCGACCGCCCCGGCCGGATCGGCCGTCGAGTTCCTCACCCATCACCGGCCTCCTCCAGCTTCGGCTCCTCCACGGTCTGCGCCCGCGCGCGGTGGGGGCGCTCGCCGCCGCAGGGGCCGGCGCCACACCGCGATGAACAACACCACGAGCCCGGCGACGATCATCACCCCCAGCGGAAGGTGCAACCACAACGCGCCGTCCAGCCCCGCCACGTACTGCACCGTCTCGGCGGCCACCACCGCCCCGGTGACCACGAACGGCCAGGCCCGGCGCAGCCGAACCCAGACCACCACCGCCACGATCACCTGCAGATAACCGGCAGACGTGACCACATCCGCACCGACCGCATGCCACAGCAGACCATCAAAATCACCACTCAAAAACACACCGGCGAACACCGGCTGACCGACGACCGCCACCGTGTGCACGCTCACAACGGCACGCAGCACCCACCCAATGGGCCCCGTCCGATGCCCGGCATCAGATCGCGCCAGTATGGCCGGGCGGAGCTTGTTGATCGACAAATCCAGCCGAGCGGTGTGTTCCCGGGCGAGCCGTACGGCGTCGGTCACGACTTCCTACCTTCCTTCATGGGTTGATCGCGGCGTTCGTAGGCTTGTAATCGCCCAGGGTGCCGGGTGTGGCTGTCACGATGCTGCAACTGGTGCGGCTCTGGAGGATTGGCCGCACGGCCCCGGCCGCTGGATCGGAGTGTGCGATCTGATCACTGTGCAGGGACCGACGCCAGGAAAACCCGCCACCACTGACCTCCACCGCCCGCACCGTCCGAATGTGAACCAGTGGGCATCCTGACCGCGTTCCGGGCCAGAGGTCACGCGGGGTCACCCGGTGAAAGGCTCGAGGCCGAAGCGGCCCGACGCCACAAAGACGTACAGAGCGAGCAGGATCATGGGCAGTACGATTGCCTGGCTCTCGTGACGGCGGAGGTGCGTGATGATCGCGCCGACCATGAGCAACGCCAGGCCGACCGCAGCCAGTGGCGCCAAAACCGGTGCGATGCCAAGCACGGCGGGCAGAATCAGGCCCACCGCACCCAGGATCTCGAGGATGCCGATGGCCTTGACCGTGTTGCCGCTGAAGTCTTCGATCCATCCATAGCCGGAGGCAGCCAGCTTCTCCGCAGACTGGATCAGCTTCCTGGCGCCGCTGGCCAGGGAGACTGCGGCGAGCAGTCCCGCAACCACCCAAAGAGCGATGTTCATTTCGGTGTCCCCTCGCCGGGTTGTGAGCGTCGTTGGCGTGGAAGCCGCGGAGGTGATCGGCATCGATGTCGGCACAGTCCGTGATGTCTGTTCCGGCCGTTGATGATCCTGTTTGCGGGAGCGACCGCGGGCAGGTGAATGCCGGGGCGCGGTGGACCGGATCCCTGCCGGATCTCAACCGGATTTCAGGTGTCGGAGTGTTGTGGTGTGGCCGGGGTCACCGTCGTCTTCGGTCGGGGGTTGTCGCCGGGCGGCGAGTCGGTCGGTGCTTTGGGTGGTCGGGGTGAGGAACCCGAGCCGGTCAGTGGTGAGGTGTCCTCGTAGCGGACTTCGTAGAGGCGTTCGGCGAATTTCCAGCCATCCGGGGTGCGCTGGTAGCGGTCGTGGTAGATGGCGTACATCATTGAGGAGCGGCCGTCGAAGGCGCGTCCGATCTCTGACATGTATGCCCGGCCGGTAGCGGTGTCGCCGTTGATCTGGATGGTGCCTGGGTGGGTGTTCTGTACGAGGAATTCCACGAACTCCGGCACGTTCCGGCCATAGGCGCGGATCGCCTCCTGACCGATCAGTTCGGCCGGGATGTTGGGCATCCGCAGTGCACCGTCCGGGGTGAACAAGGATGCGATGTGGTCGTAATCGCGCATCATCGTTCCGTCGGTGAACTCGCCGCGCAGTGCTTCGATCTCAACGCGGTCGGCGATCGTCTGAAAGTCGCTCATCGCTCTCCTGCTTGTCGCATCGAATCGGGTGCAGGTGGCCATCGGCCACTGGGGCATGGGCGTTGGCCCTTCGCCTTCCAAGCTTGGAGGTCCGGCGGGGGCGGTTCATCAGTCGGATGACTGGGCTCGAGTAGCCTCCGGCTTTCGTGTGCCCAGCAGAGCAGGAGGTGAAGCCGTGACGTAGCGAAGGATCAAGCGGGGCTGTTCATCACTCGTTGATGAACTGATCACGGCCGTGTGGGTGCCAAGAACTGGGCCGCCCCTATGCGACCTGCGCGTACTCGTGGATCAGCCCGCCGAGGCGGTCACGTCGGATGACCTTGATGTCGTCCTCGACCGGGTCGGGAAGGGCTCGCAGCGGAGCGGCCTGGCCCAGGGAGCGATGTGGGCGATGCTCGCTGAAGTGAATCTCGTAGGTGGCCAGCACACGTCGTAAGTGGTGGGCGTTGACGATGGTGATCCGGTCGAGGAGTTCTCGGCGCAGGCTGCCGATCCAGCGTTCGGCGAAAGCGTTGGCCCGCGGAGCGCGAGGTGGCGTCTTGAGGATGCGGATGCCCCCGGCCGTGAAGATCTCGTCGAACGTCGCGGTGAACTTGGTATCCCGATCGCGGATGAGGAGCCTGAACTCTTCCGCCCTGTCCCTCAACTCGATCATCAGGTTCCTGGCCTGCTGCGCAACCCACGGCCCGGCTGGATGCTTGAGCTTGCCTTTGTGGGTCACAGCAGATCGTCTTCCGGCTGTCGTCCCACGCCCGCAGCCCGTGATGGCGATCTACGTGTCAGGTCGAAACGCGATCTATGGCGGGACCCTCGCTCCTCGTAGCGCGCTCCCGGCGTGGGCGAGAGAGCTCGGAGCAGGCTGTGCGTAAGCCGTGAACGCACGCTACACCACAGCGGCCTCAGCCGCTCCCACTCGGCGTTCGTTAAGCCACCACGACCCATACACTCATCGTGACACGATCACCACAACTAGTCGGCCGATCCGAGAACCAGCCCCTAGACGGACGGTCCGGCCTTCCCGGTGCCGGTTCGGGCACCACGCCTGTCCCGCCGAGCCATGTGTCAAGCCGTCGGCGGACTGACGCTTCTAGGCTGGAGATCCGGGGTTGAGGTCAGCCGCAGGGCGGGCCGGTGGCGTACGTGCGCACCTCGAAGGCCGGCTGGGCCGAGCCACGTCGTGAGGGCGGTCTGGAGAGCGTCCAGGTCTGGCCGCTCGCCGCAACGGGTGAGCCAGGCGACATGTCCGTCGGGACGGATGAGTACGGCGTCCACGCCGAGATCGGAGCCTTCGGCAGGACGGGTGCGGACGAGATCGACTCGGTCCGCCCAGCCGGTCACGACGGTGTCGAGCGGCGGGAGACCACCACAATCCAGCAGAATCGCGCGGGCGCGGTGCAGAAGCTTGTAGACGCGGCCGTGTCCGATGTCGAGATCCGGAATGCGCCTGCCGAGGAGATCGTCCGTCCCGTTCATCGGATACGTGATGTCGGTGGCCGTGATCTCACCGGCCAGACGCAGCCGTACCTCATCGATGCCGATGAGATCGCCCAGCACCTCGCGGAGGGCGGAGGTGTGATCGTCCACCCGCCAGAGGGCAGTCTGGGCGCGGGTGTTCTGCAGCACGCGGGCGGCGACCGGGTGGCGTTCGGCGTGGTAGGTGTCGAGCAAGTGGTCCGAAGCCTGCCCACGGACGACGGCGGCGAGCTTCCAGCCGAGGTTGACCGCGTCCTGCACGCCGGTGTTCAGGCCCTGACCGCCCGCCGGGAAGTGGATGTGCGCGGCGTCGCCGGCGATGAGAACCCGGCCCTCGCGGTAACGGTCGGCCTGGCGCGCCGCATCGCCATGCCGGGAGAGCCAGCGAGGCGAGTGCATGCCGTAATCCGTTCCAGCGATCTTGATCAAGGCCTTGCGGAGGGTCTCCAGATTCACCGGTTCGTCGCGGTCGGCGACGTGATCGAACTCGTTGGTCAGCACTCGGTACCAGTCCGGGCCGAACGACAGCACCGAGAAGACGCCGTGCTTGCGCCGTTCCTGGAAGATGTTGTCCGCGGGCGGCTCGGCGAGCTCGACGTCGCCGAGCATCGCGGTCATCGTGGCCGGGGTACCGGGGAACTGGATGCCTGCGAGCCTGCGCACGGTGCTGCGGCCCCCGTCGCAGCCGACGAGGTAGCCGGCCCTGACGCGCGAGCTGTCCGCGAGCTCCACCGTGACACCCGTTTCGTCCTGGGTGAACCCCACCACCTCGGCGCCGCGCCGCAGCCGTACCCCGAGCTCCGCCGCGCGCTCCGCCAGCAGCCGTTCCACCTCGGACTGCGAGATGACCAGAACGTACGGATGCCGCGTCGTCACACCAGATAGGTCGAGCCGGAGTCCGGAGAAGTGCACGCCCTGCCTTGGCCGTCCTCGCTCGAGAAACCGGTCGAGCAGGCCCCGCTGATCGAGCGCCTCCATCGTGCGGATGTGGAGACCGCTGCCTCGCGATTCCACCGTTTGAGGCCCTGCCAGGCGCTCGAGCACGAGCACATCGACCCCGGCGAGCCCCAGCTCGCACGCGAGCATCAACCCCGTCGGCCCCGCCCCAGCGATCACTACCTGCGTGTCGGTCATGGTCAACTCCTTGATCATCGTTCAGTCACATTGGTCAACACGCACATCGGAGGGACGCGTCCGGCGATCGCCACCGGAGGTGTCACCAGCCCCGCCACACCCTTGCCATCCCGTGCCCGGGCCAGCTCCTCAACCGGGTCGAACCGTCCCACCACATCTGCAGTGTCGACGTTGCAATGCTGTGGACTCACCGACCAGGGCCGGAGCTTGCCGGGGTTGCGTACAGCCCAAATGTGTGTGATCCGGTCGCCTGCGATCTCGAACGCGTACACCGTCACGGTGACGCCATCTCGCTGCGCCACCAGACCGGGCTGACCGTTGACGGTACGCTCCAGGATCGTCAGATTGCCCAGCCTGCCAGCGAGATCGACGAGGACGCGCGCGAGCCGCTCGGGGCCTTCGAATGGGCGGCGCGCGGAGGAGGCCAGCTGCCGGCAAGCCGCCGGGGACCGGCCGACGACCTCGGCGAAGGGGTACCGGAAGACGTCGTGCAGGACGAAGGCGACGGTCTCCTGGACGACATCTTCTGCGTCGACCAGAGAGCCGAGGAGCCGGTAGGCGAAATTGATCAGCCGGTGCCGTTCGTTCGTGATCGCGCTCAGGCGCGGATCGGGCCGGCCGTGCCCTGGCTCAGATCGAGTGGTCATGGTCTCCTGGTCATCGTGTCACTGACTCCCCTGGTCGCATCCACCTTCACCTGTTCGACAAGACAGCGCGGTGAAGTGTGAGGTTGGCGCGTCACTTCGCATTCGGCCAGGTTGTGTTGTCGAAGCAGTGAGACACCATCCAGCGCACGAAGGAAGACCTCGCCATGTCCGCCCCAACGACCGCCGACACGACGACGGAGCAGGACGGCATCCAGTCGCGTCTGCCCGACCTCACCCGGCTCTCTCCCCGAGCTGGCAAAACGCTCCGGAGCCGAGGGGAGGGACAAGCGGCACGGGGTCGTCGATGTGATCATGCCGCAGTCCGTGGCCCACCGCGACGCCGACCCGTCACTGCTCCACGAGTACGGCATGGTCATCGTCGACGAATGCCATGCGGTTGGCGCTCCGGCCGCCGAGGCCGCCATCCGTCAGGTAGCCGTGAAACGTTGGATCGGGCTATCGGCGACACCGTACCGGGCCGACCAGATGGACGCGCTCATCACGATGCAGTGCGGACCCATCCGGCACGAGATCACCGCCGAGGTGTCGTTGCCCAGCGACTCATCGTCCACCCGACCGACTTCAACACCGAGGAAATCGGAAACGATGGCACCTCCTTCCAAGCGATCTACGGCGAACTGGCCGCAGACGAGACCCGGACCGTCCAAATCGCCGCCGACGTCGCGGACGCGGCAAGCCGGGGCAGGAGCAGCCTGATCTTGACCATTCGAATGGAACGCCTCCAATGCCTGGCCACGGCCCTGGCAGACCGGGGCGTGGCCGCGACGCTCCTGCACGGGCAGCTCAGCACCGCCGAACGCAACCACGTCCACACCCGCCTGACTGGCAGCTACCCGGACCGGACTCCCACCGGCAAGCGACGACGAGCTTACGAACAGACGATCAGCCGCTACGTCACGGCTTCACCTCCGTCCTGCTGGGCGCACGAAAGCGAGGCTGGCGAGGGGTGCGAGCTTCGCGTCTACGTCGAGGCCCGGCACGAGCTCGAACCCTGGCACGACGAGGACATCCACCTCGCGCAGTGGTGAGACGTCCAACGCCGCACCACCCGATGCGGCGACACGACGACGAGGCGAAACGATCGACACCTCGTATCCGGAGCTGTCCGGTCCGGCAACGTGCGTGGCCATCGTCAAGAGATCGGGTACGCCGAACACCTCGGACGCGAAGCAGCCTGGATAGGCCAGGACACCAACCCGCAGCGCGCTCACGCTCGCCTCCTCACCCCCAGCCTGTGCGGGGGCATCGGTCCAGGCTGTCACCATGAGCGCTGCCAGCGGACGACCTGACGACATGATCACAGACTTCTCCCGCCGACTCGTGGACGTGGAGGGGGTGGTGAAGACGGTGTACGCCGCGGGCTCCGGGCCGGCCGTCGTGTTGATGCCGGAGGTGCCCGGCATCAGTCCTGACGTTCTTCGACTGGCGCGGTGGGTGCGGGATGCCGGCTTCACCGTCTATGTCCCTTCACTTCTCGGGATCGACGGTGCCTATCCCACGGTCGAGGGTGGTACGGAGGTTGTCCGCCGCGCGTGTGTCAGTGCCGAGTTCCGCGCGTTCGCCGGGGGCGGCACCAGCCCGGTCACGGCATGGCTACGTGGGCTCGCGCGCCAAGCCCATGCCGAATGCGGCGGTCCGGGAGTCGGCGCGATCGGACTGTGCTTCACCGGCGACTTCGCTCTCACCATGGCGCTTGAGCCAGCTGTCATCGCGCCGGTGGTCAACCACCCGTCGCTGCCGCTGGACGACCCTGCCGGACTCGAGATCGGCGACGAGGACGCGCGCGCGGTCCGAGACCGCATCGCGCGCGACGGACTGAAGGTTCTTGCCTACCGCTTCGACGACGACCGGTGGTGCACCGGCCAGCGCTTCGCCGCCTACCAGGCACTTCTCGGCGACGCCTTCGACGGCCGTGTTCTTCCGGGCGGTTCCGCGAACACCAGCCCGCCACCCTTCTTCGGCGACGTGGTCGGGTCCCCCACAGCGTTGTCACCGCCCACCTCGTCGACGAGGGCGGACATCCCACGCTGAAGGCCAGGGACGAGATCATCGACTTCCTGACCGACCGCTTGAGCCCCTTCGGACATTCCGCGACAACATCCTGCTGAACGTCATAACGGTTGCCGGCGCAGTTGGCGATCAGATCCGGTCGTAGATCAGTTCGCCGGTGCTGCGACGACGCAGGGGCTGATCGAGACCCATCGGTACGCCATCGCCGTCCTGCCCTTCCCCAAGCCGTCGGCGCCGTCGGGTTCGCCTACGACGGCGCGCTCAACGAGTCTCGGGCAGCTCAAGCAGACCTGGACGAGGCCGAGAAGCTGGCCGACCGCATCCTCGTGCTGAACGGCGGCCGGATCGTCGCCGACGGCACCGCCGCCGAGCTGGCACGGCGTATCGCCGGCGAGGACGAGGTGCGCTGGGTGCGCGACGGGCGGCGGTACGTCGAGCGGACGCCCGACTCCACCACGTTCGCCCGCGACCTGTTCGCCCTGCTACGCCGACGACGTCCAGCGTGCTCGGGGTCGGAGGTGAAACCGGCCGCTGCGGGTGGCGTGAGCAGCCAGGCACTGTGCCCTCAGCTCCACCGGTAGCGCGTCTGGGACGACTCGCTACCGGTGGCGAAGGCGAACCCCTTGTCCGGCTGGACCCGGTAGAGCTGAACATTTCCGGTCCGAAGGGCGTCGTCCAGTTGATACCAGGTTCCGTCCTCGCGGGTGAGCTGCCAGCCGTAGGCCTGTTCGAACGCGGTCGCCACGGCCTCCCTGGTGGCCTGGTCGGTGACCAGGCTCGCGGTGCCCTCGATGACGTAGTCCACGCCGGTCAGGGTGCCGGTTCCGGTGGTCAGCACGCACTGCTGGTTGGCGCTGAGGTTCTTGGCCTTCTGCTCGTTGTGGCCGGTGGTGAACCACATGGCGCCGAGCGCCCAGATCGCCAGCAACGGTGTCACGTGGGGGCGGCCATCCCGGCGCACCGTGCACAGCTGGAATTTCTGGATCCGGCGCAGTGCCCACTCCGTCGCCTCCCACGGCGTCGGGCGGGCGCCTGGCGAGGAGAACGGACCGAGGCTGGTCTCCGGCGCGCTCGAGTCGTCGGCCCTACGAGTGGACATGATGTTCTCCTTGTGATCGTCGCGATTTCCGCCCCGGCGCATCGGCGGGGAGAGCTCAGCGGGTCCTGGCCAGATAGTCGGCCACGATCGTGATGACCGATAGCACGGTGTCGAAGTTCGGGACGAGCCGGTTTTTCGTCAGCGCGAAGGCGACACCTCGCGCGGGGTCCGCGTAGGCGTAGCTTCCGCCGCCGCCCGGCCATCCGAATGCCACAGAGTTCTCCTCGGCAGGGGCGCCCATCCTGCCGATCGGGAAGCCCAGAGCCATCCGCGCCGGAGTGCCGAAAACCCGGTCCGCGCCCTCGAACGCGAGCGCGGACAGTTCCGCGAGCCGCGCAGAGTCCATGAGCTTGCCCTGCAGGACGGCGTTGTACATCGCGGCAAGGCCGTGCGCGGTGGCGATGCCCACCGACGGTATGTCGGCACGCAGGATCTCGCTGTCATTGCCGAAGTCGGCACTCGGCAGGTTTTCCCACGGCGCGAGGATCGCATCACCGTCGTCCGGGCCGGCAGGCCATTGCCGCGCCTGCTGCTCCAGGCATGCCAGCGCCGGCAGCGACTCCTTCGGAGCGGCGAAGTAGAGCTGCCCCTCGATACCGAGCGGCGCGGTGATCCACTCACGCAGGAGCTCGCGCATGGGCTGCCCTGTCGCGCGGCGGGCCAGCTCGCCGACGAGATAGCCGAAGGTGTAGCTGTGATAGCCCATGGCGGCGCCGGGCTGCCAGCGCGGCTCGGCGGCGGCCAGCGACGCGCATACCCGGGACCAGTCGGGAAGCTCGCTCGGAGTGATCTCGCGCGGCATGGCCGGAAGACCGGCCGTGTGGGTCAGCACGTGCCGCAGCGTCGCCGTGGCCTTGCCGCGCACGCCGAACTCGGGCCACAGGTCCGTGACCGGGCTGTCGTAATCGAGGAAACCACGCGCGACGAGCAGGTGCGCGAGCGTGGCCGCAACGTTCTTGCCGGTGGAGAAACTGAAGATCGGTGTGCCGGAGGTGATTGCTCGCCCGGTGGCCGTGTCAGCCGTGCCGGCCACTGCGTCGACGATCAGCGCGCCATCCTGATAGACGGCGACCTGCACACCGGTCTCCACGCCGGTACCGACCAGCGTATCGATATGGCGCTGGATCTGTTCCTGTATCTCACTCATCGCTACCCTCGTCACTTTCCCGACCGCGCGAAAGCCATCACCCTTCCGGCCGGCGGAGGGGGTGCACCGCCCGCCGTACCCCTCACGCCTGCACGCAGAATCAACGCCGCGGTGCCGGCAGCCGCCAGCCGCGCGAGGCGCATGTTCCACCAAGCGGCTCGCGCCGCCGATGAGCAGGACGGCCGGATCACTGACCGCGCCCGAACCTCCGCACACCCAGGTCCGCCTGGCGGTCGATCCGCATGAGTTCTCAAGGGGACATGTCCTCACGATCTCTGGACCGGGACGGGTCAGCAACCGCGGACCACGATACGATTGATAAGCGGGGCTGAATAATATGGTGTGGTGGACTGGCAGGAGATCGAAGCGTTCCTCGCCGTCGCCGACGAGCTGCATTTCGGTCGCGCGGCGCGACGCCTGCACCTGTCCCAGGCCAGGGTCAGCCAGACGATCCAAAGACTGGAACGCCGGATCGGCAGTCCGCTGTTCGACCGCACGACCCGCCGCGTCAGCCTCACCCCGATCGGACGGCGCCTGCTGGACGAGCTGCGCCCGGCCCATCAGGCCGTACTGGACGCACTCGGCCGAGCGCAGGCGGCCGGGCGCGGCATCGCCGGGGTTCTGCGCGTCGCCTTCCTCGGGCCGGTCGCCGGACGGGTCGTGCTGGAGGTGATGACCACCGTCCGCGCCGACCACCCCGACCTGGACATCCAGCTGTGCGAGACCCAGATCGCCGACCCGTGCCGCCCGCTGCGCGACGAGGAGGTGGACCTGGTGCTGACCCAGCTTCCCGTCAACGAACCGGGCATCACCACCGGTCCCGTCGTCGTGTCCGAGCCACGCGTCCTCGCCGTGTCCACCCGCCACCCGTACGCCCGACGCGAATCCGTCAGCCTGGAGGATCTGTCCCGCGACTGCACGTTCCGCCCGGCAGGCAACCCCTCACCGGACTGGCTGGACAGCTACCTGCCCTGGTCGACACCAGCAGGCCGACCCATCGAACGCGGGCCGGCCGTAGCCACCTTCCAAGAACTGCTGGCGCTCATCGCGGCCGGCCAAGGCATCTGCCCGGTGGCCGCCCACAACAGCCGCTACCACCCACGCCCCGACATCACCTTCGTCCCCCTCGCCGACGCGCCACCCTTCGAATTCGGCCTGGCCTGGCGCACCAGCGCGCAAACCACCCGGGTCAAAATCTTCATCAAGACGACCGACAAGCTCGTCACCGCATGGGGCGGCCCCACAGCAGCAGCCCAACGCTTGTGAAATAGCCGCTCGGGTTCGCACGACCAGCCCCAAGTAGCGTCGCCGACGCCGTCGCCAAGCTCGCCGACGGGGTGGCGTCATGTCGCCGACGAGTCGCGGGAGCGAGTAGCTCGCTCTTGAGAGGGAGATTGGGGATCACCCGGCCAGGCGATCACATCCGGCCAGGGAAACCGCAGGCTAGGGCATACAACAACCCCGAGGAGAGCCTGCGACGAACACCCGCACCGCCTACAGCCACCGCTCCGCTGCTCGTCATGGACTACGGAGTGATCCGCATCATGGACGGGTCGGACGGAAGCCGAGGGCCCGGGCAGGCCTGGACGATCGGGCATATAGCGTTTCTCGCCGCCCTCGCCTTATTCGTCGTTATATTGTCACAGCTCGGTTCGCGGGGGCGCGGGCGGGGCCGCGAGTTGATCGCCGAGGTCGCTGCGGCGGTACAGGACATGCCGTCCGTCGCGGGCCCGGGTGAGCAGACCAGTGGTGTACAGCACGCGCAGGTGCTGGGAGACGGCGCTGGGAGTCACTTTCAGGCGGCGGGCGAGTTCCACCGTCGGCAGCGGCTCGTCCAGGAGGCCGAGCAGCGCGGCGCGCGGCGCGCCGAGCAGCGACACGAGAGCGGTGGCATCCGGCGCAGGCGCCGGATGCCACAAGGTGGCCACTCCGCGGCAGGGATAGGTCAGGCGCGGCGGTTCCTCGGGGTGAACCGGCGGGGTGGGCTTGTGGGCGAACACCGACGGCATGAGCAGCAGTCCGCGCCCGGACACCGCCACGTGATGCCGGCCGATCATCTGGTCGATGGACAGCACTCCGTCATGCCAGCGCAGGTTCGGGTGCATGTCAGCGAACAGCATGCGCGCGCCGCCCACGGCCAGTTGTCGCGCCCGGTAGGTCATGTCGGCCTCCAGCACCAGCTGCATCTGCGGCCACATCGGCTCGATAGTCAGCTCCCAGTAGCGTCGCAGCACGTCGCAGGCGGTATCGCGGAACCTGGCTGCCGCCGCGTTGTCGGGGACCGGTTCTGCGACGAGCGCGGCCGGCACGTCCCTGCGGACGACCTTCGGAGGTGTCCGCCGTACGAGGGACAGTTGTTCCTCGAATGTCGGCGCGAAGGTCGTGGGCCGTGGCGTCAGGAAGTCAGGAAGGGCGAGTTTGCTTCCGACCAGGGACGTCAGCAGGCGGGTGTCTCGCGCGTCGAGGCGGGCGAGCGCGGATCTGCGCCACGGCAGATGCAATGCGTATAGGCCGGGCTCCCGCAGCACGCGCAGGCTCAGAACCGTTTCTTCCAACGGCGAAAGGGCGAAGTGGGTGTCTGCGAGGTCCTCGACACCCAGCTCGAAACTGATCATTAAGTCAGACGCTACATCAATTGTCCGCCGGGCTTGAAGGGCATGGAATTCACCACGTGACACATATGGCTTCTCTCCCCGCGAAGAGAACGGCGATGGTGACCGGGGCGGCCCGTGGCATCGGCGCCGCGGTAGCCAAGCGGCTGGCGCGGGACGGCCTGGCGGTGGCGGTCATCGACCTGGACGAGGCGGACTGCGCCGGAGCCGTCGAGGCGATCAGGAGCGAGGGCGGGGACGCACTGGCGATGGCGGCCGACGTCGCCGACGAGGGCCTGGTCGGTGAGGCCGTCGCGAGGGTGGCCGCCGAGTTGCGGCCGCCGACGGTGCTCGTCAACAACGCCGGTGTGGGTCCGCGTGCCGATCTGGTGGAGATGACCACCGAGCAGTGGGACATGGTCTTGGGGGTCAATCTGCGTGGCCCGTTCTTCCTCACCCGCGCTGTCGCCCCGTACATGATTGAGGCGGGGTGGGGGCGCATCGTCACTATGTCGAGCATCTCCGCCGTGGGAGACGCCGCCCGGGTCGACTCCGCCAGCGCGAAGGCGGGGCTGATCGGCTTCGCCAAGTCGCTGGCCCTCCAGCTTGGACGGCACGGCGTCACGGCCAACGCCATCGCTCCCGGGTTCGTCGTGAGCGATATGACCAGGACCTCGGCCCGGCGGCTCGGCCTGGAGTTCGAGGAGTTCCAGCGCAACGCAGCGGCATCCATTCCGGTAGGCCGGGTCGGGCAGCCGGAGGACATCGCGCATACCGCTTCCCACCTGGTCAGCCCAGGAGCGGGGTTCGTCTCGGGACAGGTCGTCTACGTAGCCGGCGGACCGGTGGACTGAACCTCGGCCCGGCCACGCCTGCCCTGCTCTCCGACTAGCCCATCCTCCCGAATTCGACCTCATGGCCCGTATCGCGGGCCTTCGCCTGCGCGAACGGTGGGGAGGCTGGGAGGGCGAGCCGTACACGGCCACCAGCTGGCGCCACGTCAGCGTCTACGAGCGGCGGACGAATGGGCCTGCTCATGAGCAGGAGGCCGTCTAGGGGCTCACGCAAACACCCTCGGCAGGGGGAGGACATCGCTGGCAATGTCGTGATCGGCCTTCGGGGAGGCTGAGCTGAACGAGCGTCTCAACCAAGACAGCCCTGAACTGAGGGCTGTCTCCACGCTGCCCGGCCGTGACCAGCAGTGATAACGGACGCTGCCCTTGCTCGCAGGCCCCAGTTCTAAAACACGACCTGGCTCGGGTGCCGCCGAGACGCAGCCTCGGCGGCACCCTGCTCATGCACGGCATGGCCGTGATCAGGGATGGATGGTCAATCGGCCTCCCCGGCCGGTGCGTAGCCGTTGACCCGGCGGCGATCGCGTAAAGCCCATCGGCTTCCCAGCAAAGCCACCCATCAGTCACCAACCGCTGCAACCGCGAACGCATCCCCTCGACCTGGGAGCGGGTGTCCGGCTTGCCGATCGCCTGAACGATCTCCCGTGCCCGCATCGGCTCATCGGCCGTAGCCAGCAGCGCCACCACCTGCTGCCTGAACCCCCGCAGCGGCGGTAGTTGTGCGTGCTCGGCTTCAGGGTCGAGGCGAGCCGGGGCGGGCGGTTCCTCCTCAACGACCACGCCGTCACCTTCAGCCATGTCGGCGTGGCTGAGGTGATCGCCGGTGAACTCTGTCAGCGTCTCGCGCGTGATGGCCAGGCGCTGCAGTCGTTCCTCGACCGCGGCCAGTTGTACCGCGGCCAGTTGTGCCCGCAAGTCCTCGGCCTGCCGTAGCTCAGCCGTCTCGGCCTGGGCCACGCGTTCCAACAGTGACGCCACCATCGCCTCCCACAGGAGAAGCCGCCGTACCCGCCTGCCGCATCCACGCCATGCAGCCCAACAACTCCACACTGTAATTTGGCAGGCACCGTCAGTAACTGCCGAGCGCAAGATCCTTATCGCCAAGCCGCCTGCGCGAAAATGCGGTGCACTACTGCATCGAACCCCCTCGACGCGTAGTGCAGTGCCGATGATCTACCATGCAGCCATGCAACACCTCTGTGACTGACCAGCAGATGCCCCGCACCCCGCGCTGTGGGGCCGATTCAGCGCAGCAGACCTCATCCTGGCGCCTGCCGGGCAGCTGGGCGCCGTAGGAGATCAACCGGTGTGGAGGGTCCGGAAGCGATCGGGTGCCGCCGGATCTCGCTCGACCACATGGATGGGCGGCCACGCCGATTGCCAGACGCTGATGCCTGGCACACGAGAGAACTGGATCAGCCCGCGGGTGCCTTCGACGGCAACGCCGGGCCAAGCGCCGGCAGCGCGCGCCCGACCCGTACCGTGCGAGCGCAGCACATCGGCAAGGACGGTCACCGTGTCGTAGCCCTCGAAGGCGACGAAAGAAGGCGCTTCGCCCAGCCGCTCGCGCAGGGCTGTCCCGACTCGTGCACCGAGTGGGCCGAGGTGCTCGGGCAGGTAGCGCAGGAACGGGATCGCGGCGCCGTCGTCGCCCAGCAACCTCGCCCATTCGGCGAACTCCGGTTGCCCGGCCGGAGCGCCGATCATGATCTCGGCGAGACGCCGGTCGTGGCGGACGGACTTGACGATCGACACTGCTGGCTCCGGGTGGCCGACCAGGAGAAGGAGGGCTGTCGCGCGACACTCGACGAGTGCGTCGCACACCACCGTGGGGGCGAGCGCGCGCATGTCGAGTTCGGTGACGGTGCCGCCGCGTGGAGCGAGGTGGTCCCGCAGAATGCGGGCTCCGGACGCCCAGTAGACACTCGGCTGGGCCGCTACGGCGATTCGGCGGTGGCCCGCGCCGAGGAGGAAGTCCGCGTAGATCCGCCAGCTGTGGGACTGCGCCGGGGCGAGGCGCGCGACCCATTCCGTCGGCTGTTCGGTGAGCGCGTCGAGAACCGCTGACGAGCACAGGAACGGCAGGCCGAGGGCGTCGGCTCTGGTGGCGGCGGCGCGGGCGACGACGCTGTGATACTCCCCCGCCAAGGCGGCCACGCCCAGGCGAGCCACCTCGTCCACGGCCGCCGCGGCCCTCTGCGGATCTGCCGCCGTGTCGCGGACCACCAGCTCGAGTGGTCCTCCGTCGATCCCGCCGGCGTCATTGACCTCGCGAGCGGCCAGCTCGAGTCCAGCGAGCAGGTGTCGGCCCGCCTCGATCCAGCCGGGTCTGCTCAACGGAACGAGAGCGCCGATCCGGACGGAGTCGGTCCGGGTCTCACGCAGTATTCGCGGTTCGTGGTCGGTCACGTCAGGTGGCCCTCGGTGCTGTCGGCCTGAGCGGCTGGCGTTCCTGCCGGAGGGCGGGCGTGTTCGGCGGCGGCGACGATGAGGTCGGCCGCGCGGGACATCGCTACGCGTACCTGATCGGGCGTGTCGCCCCTCCGCACACTGGTCAGCCCGGCTGCGCCAATCGCGCCGATCAGCCCGCCGATCAGCCCGGCGGTGTCCACCTCGTCCAGCTCGTCCGAGTAGGTCTGCAGCAGTGCCTCGGACAGGTCGGCGTGCGCGGAGAGCAGCTGCTGCACCAGCCGGGCTCGTACTGTCGACGATGAGGCGACGAGTATGGCCCGCCATCCGGCGACCCCATCTGACAGATCGCTGTTCAAGGTGTTTTCGATCATCCGCTCGACCGCTCGCGCCAGAACGCCGGCCGCCGGTTCGCCGGGGCGCCGCTCGGCGATGACGTTCAGCCCGATGTCCACGCGGACCTGAGCGTTGGCCAGCAGCACGTCCTCCTTGGTGGGGAAGTGCAGGAAGAAGGTCCGGGTCGACAGGTCGGCCGCCTCGGCGATCTGGGCGACCGTGGTCTCCTCATATCCCTGCTTCTCGAACAACCTCAGCGCCGCCTGGATGAGTGCCTGGCGGGTGCGCTGCTTCTTGCGTTCTCGTCGTCCTGGTTCCTCGGTCATCGCACACCGATAATACAGCAAACGAACTCATGCACTATGATGTATTAATGCAGTCAAATGTAGTGAATGTGCACCTGGAGGTCTCACCATGGGAAGCCTGGACGGACGAGTCGCCCTCATCACCGGCGCCGGCCGCGGGATCGGTCGCGAAGAAGCCCTCTTCTTCGCCGCAGAAGGCGCCAAGGTCGTGGTCAACGACCCCGGCGTCGCCATCGACGGCCGCGGCGGTGACGCCTCCGTCGCCGACGCGGTAGTCGACGAGATCGTCGCAGCGGGCGGCACCGCCGTCGCCAACATCGACAGCGCCGCCGACTGGCGGGGGGCCGAGCGCATCGTCGAGACCGCCCTCGATGCCTTCGGCGACCTGCACATCGTCGTCAACAACGCCGCCATCAGCAGACCTCGCGCCCTGGTGAACATGACCGAGGACGAGTTCGACGATGTCATCGCCGTGAAGTTGAAGGGAACCTTCGCCGTCAGCCGATGGGCGGCCCGATACTGGCGCGAGCAGTACGAGTCCGGGCCGCGCGCCGACCGCGTGATCGTCAACACCTCCTCCACCTCGGGCCTGGACTCGCCTTATCCGCTCAACACCAATTACGCCGCCGCCAACGCCGGAGTCGGGGCGATGACCATCGTTCACAGCCTGGAGCTGGGCCGTTACAACGTACGAGTGAACTGCCTCTCACCCGGAGCGCGCACCAGGACCTCTCGCGATCTGCCCGCCGGACTGAAATCTCTGACCGGAGACACACCTGACCACGCGACATACGACCCCTGGCACCCTGTCCATCAGGCCGTGGTCGCCGCCTACCTCGCCGGCGCCGGCTGCCCGCTGACCGGCCAGATATTGACGGTGCGCGGGAGCGCGGTCACAGCCAACCGCAACTGGTCGCTCGGCGAGCAGGTCAGCAAAGAGAACGCCGGCTGGACGGTGGAGGAACTGGCCCACGCACTCGAGGGACTCACCTTCGAGGACCGCTTCGACAAACTCGCTTACATCCGCCAGGCCTACGGCGCCACCGACCGCGAGCAGCTCCAGCTACTTCTCAACACCATTCTCGACAACGACGAAGGCTCCGCGCCAACCCGATCGGCTACGTCCCACTAGGAGCGGCTAACGCAATGAAGTGAGGCGCCGCCAGCAATGAGTGCGCAGGCGAGTTTTGCGGAAGGCCTCATGGATGTCGGCCCCAGAATAGGAGTCGCGCTCGCTGGTGTGGCCGAGCCGCGAGGGTCAATACGTCTTGATGTCGTAGTTATGGCCCACAGCCTTCGGGGGTGTGTGCTCTTGCAGCAGGCGTCCGACTGCACGCCAATTGCCTCCCAGGGGCCGAGTGGTTCTGCCGTTGGAGCACGTGGCGACGGCTCGCACGCAACCCGAGCCTGCGTCGTAGCGGCCCCGCGTGAAGTCATTCTGCCAGCCGAACCCGTGATGGCAGTCAGTCAGCGGCGGATCAGCATGCGCGGCGACCGGGGTAAGGGAGACGACGGCGATAGCGACAGCCGACGCGAGAGCACCCGGAGCTTGTCTTGTTCATAATCGCGATCGTACAGACGCCCACGGGGAGTTATATGTGTTCACCGATGTTTCTAACCATCTGGTCAAGAACTAGCCTCTAGGCTATGAAATTGTGCTCTCTCTGACATTGACGTTGCGTGCCGAGCGACGTTTGGCTGTGCACGGCCTCATGATCACCCTAGCCTGACGGCGAGCCCTCACCGGGTGACCACGCCCGAGCGCGTTCACAGAGCGGTTCGTCGGCACGCTCCGACTCGAATGCCTCGGCCACCTTCTGGTTCGCGGCGCGCGGCGACCACCGAAACCTGCTTGTCGAGCAGGCTCGTAGTGATGCCGAAGGTCGTCCGCGTCGGCTCGCACACGCGCGAAGAATCTCGACAAACTTCTCTGATGTCGCCGCCAAATTCCAAGCACACGTGGGATCGACTGCTCGAAGAACGCGGCATGACGAAGGTCGAACTGACCGGCAAGGTGGGGATCCCCAACGTGAACCTATCGATCAGCAAGGACATGCACCGACTCTCCACGCTGAGCAAGACCTGCATAGGCGAACCTATTCCGTGGAGTGATCTGCCTCACACCCTGTCACAACGATCGGTCATCCGGTGTCTTGAGGCCGAGCCCTTGGAAACGAAGGAGACACCATGACCGTGAACGCCGATGTGGTCGTGATCGGTGGCGGATACGCCGGCGTCATGGCGGCCAATCGCCTGACGCAGCGTGATGACGTGACAGTGACTCTGATCAACCCGCGCGCGGCCTTCGTCGAGCGGATCCGCCTGCATCAACTCGTGGGCGGGTCGCACAGCGCGGTCGTCGACTACGGAAACGTCCTGGCCGAGAGCATTCGGCTGGTCGTTGACACCGTGATACGGATCAACGCCTCCGAGCGCCGCGTGATGTTGGCGACGGGCGACCCGGTCGGCTACGACTACCTGATCTACGCGGTGGGAAGTAACAGCGCCGATCTGGGTGTGCCCGGAGCGGCCGAGTTCGCCTACTCGATCGCCACCTTGGAGGAAGCGGAGCGGTTGCGGCAGGTCGTCGATGCCACGCTCGCCACGGCCGCGGTGACGGTTGTCGGAGCAGGTCCGCTCGGCATCGAGACTGCCGCTGAGCTGGCGGAGGCCGGCCGCGCGGTGACCCTGGTCTGCGGTGAGGTGCTGGGCCCGAACCTGCACGCGCGGGGTCGACGCTCGGTCGCCAAGCAGCTGACCAAACTCGGTGTAACCGTGCTCGACGGTCCCGGCGCGGCAGTGACGGCTGTGACGCGCGATGTCGTGCAGCTCGGTGACGGCCGCGAGCTGCCGAGCACGGTGACCATATGGACCGCCGGCTTCGGCGTGCCGGACCTGGCCGTCCGCAGCGGGTTGAGCACCGACGCTTTGGGCCGGCTGCGTACGGACGAGACGTTGACCAGCGTGGACGACGTGCGCATCGTCGCGGCCGGGGATTCGGCGGCACCGTCGGACCTGCCGCTGCGGATGAGCTGCCAGGCCGCGCGCCCGCTTGGTGCGCACGCCGCCGATACGGTACTCAGCCGGATCGCTGGTGAACAACCCGCACCCATCAATGTGGGATCCGCCGGCCTGTGCATCAGCCTGGGGCGTCGCGCCGCTACCGCACAGTTTGCCTCCAAGGACGACACCGCGAACAGGTTCTACATCGGTGGCCGTCTTGCCGCGATGATCAAGGAAGGCGCTTCCAAGGGTCTCACCGAGGAACTGGCGAACGAGGCGCGCAAGCCGGGTTCATACACCTGGAGGTTCAAGAATGATAAGCGCCGGCAGCTGCTCCAGGCCGAATGCGGCGACGTTTCGGCTACCCGCTGAACGAACAACCTGGGCCACGCGTCGATGGCCCATTCCGGTCGATGGTGGAAGGACCTGGACTGCATGCGTGAGGCGGCGCTCAGCGGTTTGGGGGTCCCGCCGTGTGCCGGGTGGTTTCCCAGTGGCTACCAGCGAGAGAGGACCTTGCTGTGGATGCACGCTGAATGGCCGTCGGCGACCGGGGTCAGCCGCAGAGGAGAAAGGCGTTTTATGAGCGACGACGCCACCAAAGCGGCAACCAAGACTTTCGTCGCTTACCGCAGCCTGCTCTTCACCGTCGCATACGAGCTGCTCGGATCGGCGGCCGACGCCGAGGACGCCCTCCAGGAGACCTGGTTGCGGTGGGTAAAGGTCGACTTGAGGCAGGTACGCGACCAGCGGGCCTACCTGGTCCGGATCACGACCCGGCAGGCGCTCAACCGGCTGCGCAGCTTGAAACGCCTCAAAGAGGCCTACGTCGGCCCTTGGCTGCCCGAGCCGCTGCTCACCACGCCGGACGTGGCCCAGGACATCGAACTCGCCGAGAGCGTGTCGATGGCACTGATGCTCGTCCTGGAGACGCTGTCGCCGACGGAGCGCGCCGTTTTCGTGCTGCGCGAGGCCTTCGACGTCAGTTATGAGGAGATCGCTGCCGCCATCGGCAAAAGCCCTGCGGCCGTCCGCCAGATCGCGCATCGCGCCCGCCGGCACGTAGATGCCCGCCGCCCTCGCGAGGTGGTCTCACCTGGCGAAGCCCGGGCGGCTCTGGAGTCGTTCCGGCGCGCGATCGAAACCAGGGACCTGCAAGGCCTGCTTGACGTGCTCGCCCCTGAGGTCGTCCTCATGACCGACGGCGGCGGCGTCAAGCAGGCCGCGCTGCGGCCGATCACCGGTGCCGAGAAGGTGGCCCGTTACATCGTCGGCGGTCTCGGCAAGGCCGAGGTAGCGCTCACCGGCGACTCCACCGTTGTCAACGGCAACCCAGCACTCGTCCTGCGCGTGGACGGCGCGTTCGACGGCGTCATAGCAATCCGTGTCGAGGACACCCGCATCACTGGCGTCTACTACGTCCGCAATCCGGAAAAACTGACCCGCGTCGGAGCCGAGACCCCACTCACCCTGCGGTGAACTTCGGCTGCGAAGCGTTGCGGCCGACCAGGCAGTCTCGGAGCAGCCTGATTCTGACAGCGGCACGACAAAAGGTGCTCGTCCACCCGCCCTAACAGGGTGGGCATGTCCATGACGTCCGCGTACCGCTGGCCGGCAGGCCATGGCGCGACGCGGTAGCGCTTCGCAAGTCGGTCCGGCGGTTCGGGAACCCGGTGGTGGCGATGCCGATCACGCTTCCTGAGGTCGCCGACAACAGAACAAAGACAGCCACAACTATTACTGGGAGGTCATTCATGACGAAGAGCGTTGCCGACGAACGCGCCGGACGGGAGCTGTCGGTCGAGCGTGGCTGCCCGTTCGCCCCGCCCCCCGAGTACGAGCGACTGCGCGAGCAGGCGCCGATCAGCAAGGTCCGCCTGACCGGCGGCACCGAGGCGTGGTGGGTGGCCGGGCATGAGGAAGGCCGTGCCATCCTCGCCGATCGGCGCTTCTCTTCAGATCGGCGCAAGGACGGCTTCCCGATCCTGAACGTCGATGCGGCGACCCTGCGGCAGGTCCGCAGTCAGCCGCCGTTGATGGTCGGCATGGACGGCGCGGAACACGCCGCGGCCCGGCGCCCGTTGATCAGCGAGTTCACCGTGAGGCGGCTGGCCGCGCTGCGCCCGCGGATCCAGGACATCGTCGACCGCTTCATCGACGACATGCTGGCCACCGAGCAGCGCCCGGTCGACCTTGTGCAGGCACTGTCCCTGCCGGTGCCGTCCCTGGTGATCTGCGAACTGCTGGGCGCGCCCTACGCCGACCATGACTACTTCCAGAGCCGAGCCGCCGTGGGGATGCGGCGGACTGCGTCGCCGGAGGACCGCCAACGAGCCCTCGCCGAACTCCGCGCGTACATCGGCGATCTGATCACGCGCAAAGAGTCCGAGCCCGGCGACGACCTGCTCAGCCGGCAGATCGCCCGGCAACGCCAGGAGGGCACCCTCGACCACGCGGGCCTGATCAGCTTGGCCTTCCTGCTGCTGACCGCCGGGCACGAGACCACTGCGAACATGATCTCGCTCGGCGTGATCGGGCTGCTCACCCACCCACAACAGCTGGACCTGATCAGAGCCGATCCGGCCAGGACACCCATGGCCGTGGAGGAGCTGCTGCGCTACTTCACCATCACCGACACGGTAACCTCGCGGGTGGCCATCGAGGACGTGCGGATCGGCGGGGCGGACATCAAGGCCGGCGAAGGTGTCGTCATCTCCAGCCTGGCGGCCGACTGGGACCCGGCGGTGTTCATCGATCCGGCCGAACTGGATGTCCAGCGCGGGGCCCGCCACCACCTCGCCTTCGGCTTCGGCCCGCACCAGTGCCTCGGCCAGAACCTCGCCAGGATGGAACTCCAGATCGTCTTCGACACGCTGTTCCGCCGCATCCCCACCCTGCGGCTCGCCGCACCGGTCGAGGAAGTGCCGTTCAAGACGGACGCCATCATCTACGGCGCCTACGAACTCCCGGTCACCTGGTGAGGAGGACATGATGCGGTTCAAAGCCGACGCCCCCCTCTGCGTCGGCTCCGGCCAGTGCGTTCTGACCGAACCGGCCGTTTTCGGCCAAGACGACGACGGTACTATGCTCCTGCTGACCGACCACCCCGACGACGAGACCGCGGCCGAAACGCGCTACGCCGTCACCCTGTGCCCGTCTCGAGCCCTGTCCCTCTTGCGGGAGTAAGTACGCGAGGGATGGATGATGCGCCGTGGTGTGACTGCCAACAGGTCAGAGGCTGACACGGTCCAGGCCGCGCCGACGCCGGGCCCTGCCCGGCGAGCCCCCGTCCGGGCGGTCAGCTGGGCCAGCTCGATCCGTCCCGGATACGGGATCAGATGCAGCCGTATGTGATCGGCGTAGCCTTCGCGGGTGCTGGGCCGCAGTCCCTGCTGCATCTCCAACCAGCAGCGCAGCCACCGTGTATCCCGGCACCCGGCCCACTGTCCGGATCGGCGACGATCGCGTCGCCGCCCGCGTAGTGGGCCTGCTCGGCGGTAGCGAACCCGCCGCGCCGGAGCCGCTCGCGGCGTCCGGCCGGGCCGCGCACTTGCCCCGCGAAGTACCAACTGCCGTGCTCCTCCTTGTCCAAGCGCACGCAGCGCCGACCGAGTTGCCGACCGGAGGTCGCATCGACGCATCCGCGGCCTCGGCATCCGAGGCGTCGGTCACGTCGAGCCCGCACACCCCGGCGAGGATGGCCAACCGGTCACCGATGGCATCCCTGGCCGCGTCCAGCGCGTGGGGCAGCAGCAGCCCGACGCCCAGGCCGTGCGGTGTGTGGGTGGCTGCGCCGATGGGGTACTGGAGGGCGTGCGGAGCCGCGTTGCCTGCGTGGGAAAATGCGAGCCCGGCCAGCATGGACCCATAGGACATGTCCGCGCGCGCGTCCTTATCGCCTCCGTCCCTGACGACATGGGGCAAGCTGCGGGCGATCCGCCCCGCGGCCAGGAGCGCGTAGTGATCGGTGATCGGGTTGCGGCCGAGGAAGACCTGCTGCACCGGATCGCGCGGTCCGTGGGCCCGGGGTCGCGCGGCGTAGCTCTCCACCGCGTGACAGAACGCGTCGATGCCTGAGTGGGCCGGGACCGAACGTTCCGCCCCTGGTTCTGTGACGTCCAGCGCCTCCGGCCGGACGCCTGCGACCAGGCGACGGTCGCGCGGCAGGCCTGGCGGTGGCGTGAAAGCCAGTCCTCCCTGACTGCGCAGCTTCCCGTCGGCCACCTCCACCTCGATCAGGTTCATCGGCGGGGAGCCGATGAATGCGGCGCAGAAGAGACTCGCCGGACGGTCGCAGACCTCCAGCGGCGTGCCGATCTGCTCGACGCGGCCCTCGTTGAGGATGGCGATTCTGTGACCGAGCGACATGGCCTCGACCTGGTCGTGGGTGACGTAGACCATCGTCGTCCCCAGCTCCCCCTGCAGGTGCTTGACCTCCGTGCGCATGTCCGCCCTCAGCTCCGCGTCCAGATTGGTGAGAGGTTCGTCCATGAGGAATGCGCGCGGTCGTCGTACCAGGGCGCGAGCAAGCGCGACGCGCTGCTGCTCCCCGCCGGACAGCCGGCGCGGCCGCCGGTCCAGGAGCGGACGAGCCGCATCAGCCGGGCGGCCTCGTCGACCCGCTCGCGCACCTCCGCCTTGGGCAGTCCCTCGGCCCGCAGGGGGAACGCCAGGTTGTCGCGGGTTCTCAGATGCGGGTAGAGAGCGTAGAAATGGAACACCATGGCGATGTCGCGCTCGGCGGGCGGCAGGTCGTTGACCAGCGTGTCGCCGATGCGGATGTCGCCCGTCGTCTGCCTCTCCAGGCCGGCCATGGCCCGCAGCGTGGTCGTCTTGCCGCAGCCCGACGGGCCGAGCATCACGAACAGCTCGCCGTCGCCGATGGACAGGTCCACGTGATCGACTGCGACCGTCCCGTCCGGGTAGCGCTTGTGCAGGGCGGTCACCTCGATCCCCGCCATCAGCGTCGCACCGCCCCGAGCGTCACACCGGCGACGAGGTGCTTGCGCACCAGGTAGGCGAAGACGAGCACCGGTAGGGCGAACACCACGGAGGCGGCGGCCACGAGACCCCAGTCCACGGTGGTTCCACCGATGAGGCCGGCGATGGCAGGCGGGGCCGTCCGCACGTTGTCGCTGGAGGTCAGGAAGATGGCGAACACGAACTCGTTCCACGAGAAGATGAGTGCGAAGACCGCCGTCGCGGCGATGCCGGGCAGGAGCAGGGGGAGGGTGAATCGCCAGAACGCCTGCAAACGGGTGTAGCCGTCGAGCATGGCTGCATCCTCGTACTCCGCGGGCACCTCGTCGACGAACCCCTTCATCATCCAGATCGTGAACGGGACGTTGAACGCGGCGTAGATGAGGATCAGGCCGAGCTTGGTGTCGATGAGTCCGACTTGGCGGTACATGAGGAAGATCGGGATCACGACCACCACGGGCGGCATGAAGCGCGTGGACAGGATGAAGAACAGTTGGTCCTTCTTGGCCTTCATGGCGAAGCGTGAGTAGGCCCAGGCCGCCGGCACCCCCAGCACGGTGGCCAGCGCCGTGGAGGCCCCGGCGACCACGACGGAGTTGAGAAACGAGACGGACCGGGTCGAACGGCCGCCGCCGGAGGCGACGAACACGTCCTTGAAATGGTCCATGGTGACCTTGAAGTCGAAGAACTTGGCCGGGATGGCGTAGACGTCCCGGTTCTCCTTGATGGACGTCTCAGCACCGGGAAGAGCATCACGACGGCCAGCACGGTCAGCAGCGCGACCTCCAGCGCGGAGCGGCCCCGGCCGCCGAAGCGGCGCGCGGGGACGTGCTACCCCGGGCAGGACGTGTGGACACGGCCTCGTCGACGGAGACTGCCGTCAGTCCTCCTTGAGCTTGTTCAAGTAGCGCAGGTAGAGCTGCGTAAGGACGATGACGACGAGAACCATGAGGATCCCGTACGCCGAGGCTTTGAGGGCGGTGGCGGTGAAGAGGTGCCCGGGATGAGTCTTGGATTAGGCCGATGTAGCGGCTGTATGGCGCCGAAAACGCGACCTGGCGATGAAAGGGGAATGGATTCTCCCGTTGCTCGCCGCCAGGTCGCGCTTATCGGATGTAGCCGTTGGTCAGTAGCAGATCTTCTGGCCCTTGACGATGTGGTCGTAATGGCCCGCGATACACCCCAGGTGGTGAACGTGGCGCGGACGGGCGCTCTGCCCGCCGTATACTCCGCCGTCCGAGGTGATTTTGGCGTTGCGCATCAAGGAGAAGTGCAGGTGCGGTGCGAATCCGCCGGTGCCGCCGACGGTTCCCACAATGGTGTTCTCGGTGATTTTCTGTCCGGTTCTGACGGCGATTCTTTCGAGGTGGCATACCACGCTCCACCAGCCGCCGCCGTGGTCGACCACCACGTACTGACCGCAGGTCTGCCAGCCCTTGGGAGCCCAGCCCGCGTACTTGACGGTGCCGGCGCCGCCTGGTGCCAGTACCGGGTCGCCCAGCTTCATGCCTAGGTCCAACGCGTAGTGCTGGTTCATCGTGGTCGCTGATCCGCAACCTTTGTGGAAGCCCTCGTCGTAGTAACTTCCGTTCTGCCAGGCGTAGCCGGCGCCGCTGTTGGCCGCTCGCGTCAGAGGGGTCTGCAGGAACTTGGAGGCAGGCCAATCGACGCAACCGGACGCCGGCGAGGGCAGCGCCGACTTGGTGCCGCAGCGCTTGATCCCGGGAGAGTAGCCGTCGGCGCCGACGGTGGGCGTGGTCATGTACCAGTCGTAGACCCAGGTGCCGTCCGACAGCCGGTCCCAGGTGGTGAAGGGCCTTCCGCGGTGCGCCTTGCCGTCGACCTGGCCGCCGTCGTTGATCTGGCAGACCACGTTGAGCGCGGTTCCGTTGGCGACATATCGGATGACGTGGCCGGCGCGCGGCTCGCTCTGCACCGCCAGCCCGCGCGAGTCCGCGCCGGTCACGCGGTAGGTCGCGCGGTGGGTCGCCGCCTGCGCCGGGTTCACGCCCACACCGGCGGCCGCCAGGACGGCCAGGGCTACGACGCCGCACGTCCGTGCGAGGGTGTTGATCGACATGGCCGATTCCTTCGCTTCCATGGTCTACAGCTTGATCGCCGGGTGGAACAGGCTCGTCGGCATGCTGTTGTACCAGGCCAGGACGTTGTATCCCGGCTGGGTCATCGTCTTGGGCGGGGTCATCATGCTGGGCGGCGGGCCGCCGGTGGGCACGCCATAGACCCTGAGCGTGTTGTAGGTGTGGTGCGCGCAGTTGTTGGAGACGAAGTCGTACCCGCGTTCCTTGAACGCGTGCTGCTGTGCCGCGCCGACGGCACTGTTCTTCGTCTTGGCGCACCGGTACGAGGTGTAGGTCAGCTCGCGGAACCGGTGCTTGACCACGTCGAAGTTCGCCACCCTGATCACCCAGACGTTCCGCTCCTTGGGCCGGGAGTTGAACGTGTACTCCGGGCCGCCGTGGTCAGTGTTGTCGGCCGATCCCATGACCCACCGGTCGTCACCGGGAACCTTGAAGGCCCATCCGGTGTGACCCCACTGAATCTTCAGCCACTGGAACGGGTAGTAGAACATGCACGCCATTCCCGGGCCTTTAGCGTTCGCCGGCGTCGGCGTGACGGCGAGAAAACCCGACGTCAAACCGGCGGCGAGTAATACCGAGGTGATGCGCCGCAATTCTTCACGTCCTTTCCTGATGGGCGGGCCACTTTTTGTGGTCGCCGTTCTCGCAACCACGATTTTGCGCAGCGGCCCGTCCCGGTGAAAGTGCGGAACATGCGGCGTGAACAACGATGAACAATCGACCAATCGCGGCGGACGTCGTGACCTGGGCGAACCACGGCCGGAAGACTGGTGGGCGCGGAGCCGCTGGAGGACAATCGTCCAAGCGCACACCCCGAGCGAGGGCGGGACCATGGGACGCAAGCAGCAGCCGTTGACCGGCGCCACCGAAATCGAGCGTTTCGCCATGCGTCTGCGTGGTTTACGCGCGCAGCGCGGCATGACCATTAGGCAACTGGCCGGTCGCGCGGGCTACGCCCACAGCACCTTGTCAAAGGCCGAAGCGGGGCGGGAGTTGCCGTCCTGGGAGGTTGTGGAGTCCTTCGTGCAGGCCTGTGACGACGATCCGGCCGCGTGGCGCTCGGCGTGGGCCGCGGCGAGCGTCCCGCCGGACGAGCAGCCGGAGCCGGCGCCGGACGATCCGCCCGCCCGCCGGGCTCTCCTGGCGCGGCTCACGCCCCGGGCCAGGTGGGCGCTCGCCCTGCTGACCGCGGTGGTGCTGCTCTCCGTCGCCGGGACCGTCGCGTGGTCCGTCTCCACCACACGCGGCGTGCCACCCTCTGCGAACAGGCCCCAGACGGACAAGCCCCAGTCGGCCGCGATGTCCAGTGCGTCCCAGCCGGTCGCGACGCCGACGAAGTGGCGTGCGCTGAGCGAGACGCATCCCGTGCCCGGGGTGCCGGCCGACGCCATGGATCCGATCCGGTCGGGCTGCGGCTCGCCCGACGTCGTCGACCGGGTCATCACACTGGACGACGTGGCGGTCAGGCTTCCGGACGGGGCGGACTTCGGCCGACTACGGCTACGCCACCAGCCGGCTTGCACCGCGAGCTGGGCACTCGTCCTCGGCCCGCACAGCCCGCAACGGGCCGTCCATATTGTCGCCTACCGCCCGTCCGACGCCGTCTCCGCGCCGAGTGTGTACCGCGGCAAGTACTCGTCGAGTTACGGCAACATGCTCATGACCACGCACGGCTGCGTGTACGTAGAAGCATTCGTCGAAACGCCGCAGGGACGTGGGCCGACCGCCCGGACCCGGTGCGCCTGACGGCTTCGGGCGCTCTGCCCGCTCGATTCCCGCCGCTGTCAAGTGCGGGAAGAGCACGTCCACCACGTCACGGTCATGCACCGCGCACGGTCTCGTGCGGCATCAACGAGGCGAGGTGTTGAACTTGAGGTAGGCAGCCGTCTCGCTGTGAGGCGGAGATGGCCGAGTTCATGCTTGTCACATGCTCTTCGCCACGCGCCCGGCACGTCGGCGAGCCGATGGCGTAATCGAAATGAGCCGGTCCGCGCCGCCGGGCACTGGGTGTCTGAGACCGCATCGTCACGGCGCAGCGGACTGTCGGCGTCGGCCATCGGCCGGATCTGGCGGGCCTTCGACCTCAAGCCGCACCGCACGACAACGTTCAAGCTGTCGACCGATCCGCTGTTCGTAGAGAAGGTCGTCGACGTGGTGGGCCTCTATCACGACCCGCCCGAACGCGCGGTGGTGCTGTGCGTCGATGAGAAGTCGCAGATCCAGGCACTGGATCGGTCGCAGCCGGTGCTGCCGACGATGCCGGGCATGCCCGAACGGCGCACCCACGACTACGTTCGTCATGGCATCACCAGCCTGTTCGCCGCCTTCAACATCGCCGACGGAAGCGTCATCGGCGAACTGCACCGCCAGCACCGCGCCGCCGAGTTCAAGAAGTTTCTCGTCACCATCGACAAGACCGTGCCGGCCGAGCTGGACATCCACCTGGTCTGCGACAACTACGGCACCCACAAGACACCGGCGATCAGGGCGTGGCTGGCCCGGCATCCCCGCTTCCACATGCACTTCACTCCGACCGGCTCCTCCTGGATCAACCAGGTCGAGCGCTGGTTCGGCTACCTGACCGACCAGCTGATCCGCCGAGGAGTGCACAAGAGCGTCCAGGCGCTGGAGGACGACATCCGCGCCTGGATGGATCGCTGGAACGCCGACCCCAAGCCCTTCGCCTGGACCAAAACCGCCGAAGAGATCCTCGAATCCCTCGCCAAATATTGCCGGCGAATTTCAGGCGGATGACACTAGACAGACCCGAACCCGAGTTGGGAGGAGGGCATGGCGTCAAGGATGTCGGCGTTCCTGGCGGTCACCGCCTCGATCATGGAGCGGTCGGTGTGTGCATATAGCTGATTCGCCTGGATGGCTGCGATCACGATCGTGCCCACGGTGTCAGCGTGTAGGCCGAGCCGGGCGAGTGTGGCGTCGCCTTGTCCGGCGAGCTGGTGTTCTTCCGAGGGCAGGTCGCCGCGGACCGCGCTGTTCGTGCTGATCTTTGTGCTGACCAGGCCGGGGCACAGGACCGTGACGCCGATTGGATGGCCCGCAGCCCGCAGGTCGAAGTGGAGCGCCTCGGACAGGGCTATCACCGCGCTTTTGGACGTCCGGTAGGTGATACCGGACGAGCCGGCCTGGGTGGAGTGGGGGTGGGTGGCGAGCCCGGCGGCCGAGGAGACGTTGACGATGTGTCCGGCCGCACCGCGTTTGATCATGCGCGGCAGGAACGTCTGCACGCCGTTGACGACGCCGCCGAGGTTGACGCCCAGGACCAGGTCCCACAGCCGGTATCCGAGCTTGGGCAGGCTGTCGGGCAGCCGGATGCCCGCATTGTTGCACACCACGGATACGGGTCCCATGCACCGTTCGACCTCCTCCGCGGTGCGATCGAAGCCGGTGCGGTCGCGCACGTCCAGCTCGAACACGCCTACTGCGCCCGCGCCGGACAGCACCGATACTTGCGCGCCCGCCTGATCCAGAGCGTTGCGATCGATGTCGGCGATCGCCACGTTCGCGCCCTCGCGGGCAAAGGCACGCGCCATGCCGAGGCCGATGCCCTGGGCGCCGCCGGTGATGAAGACGGTCTGCCCGCTCAACGAGTCCATCCGGATCCTCCTTCGTCAGGTAAGTGCATCGTCTTCATTAATACATTCGCTCTATCGATAGAGTTACTGTATTACTGTAGCGACCACTGTAAAGTCGGGAGAATGACGGAAGCGACCGGACTGCGTCAGCGCAAGAAGGAAAGGACCAGGCGGCAGCTCATCGACGCCGCTCTGCGCCTGTTTAAGGACCAGGGCTACGAGCAGACCACGATCAACCAGATCGCTGAGGCGGCCGAGCTGTCGCCGAGCACCTTCTTCCTGCACTTCAGCTCGAAGGACGACGTGGTCTTCGCCGAGCATCGCGATCGCATCGACCTGCCCCTGCTCGCCATCAGGGACCGGACGGCCGGTGAGCCTCCGCTCGATGTCCTGGTGCGCGCGATCAACCGCGTGGCGGCCTCGGAGCGGGAATTGCTGAACATCGCCAGCGAATCGGGGCGGCTTCGGGTGAGCCTGCTGCTGTCCGTACCGGCGCTGCGGGCCCGCGCCCTGCTAGTGATCATGGATGCGCAACGCCAGGTGGCCGCCGAGTTGCAGACCACCTATCCGGACATCCTCGACCCGGTCGGCGCAGCGACCATGGTGGGACTGATCAGCGGCGCCGTGGTTGGCGCGGCCATCGCGGCCGTGGAGGCGGACATGGACTGCCAGGGCATCCAACAGGCTGTCACCGACGCCCTCAACACGGCCGCGCGGGCCTTCCGGCCGTGATCTTGTCCTGCATTGACACCTCGCGGGCATCCCAATGACAGGACGGGCGGCACCGGGGCCCGCTTCTGACTCCGGGCGGAAGCCAGGACCGCTTGCACCGAACAGCAGCTTGACGGGATCAGGCGCATCCTGCGCCCGGCCGATGAGCACGCCTAATACTCCAGTGACACTTGGCGATCTTGAAGGACTTCTTGACGGTGTTCAAGGCGAGGTTGAGCCGGCGGGCGATCTCGTTGTTCGCCAGGCCCTGGCCCTGCAGGGCGTGCACGGCCGCATACCGGCTGCGGGTGCGCCGCACGGTGGGACCTTCGTTGCGGCCCTGGCCTGCAGCGATGTAATGAAAGCAACCCCGGTGGGCCAGCGCGGGTGCCGCGCAGGACGACGGCGGGAGCCGACCCGAGGGCGGCCAGTACGCCGAGGGTCACCACCGCGCGGGAGTAGCGGCGGCGTTGCGCGGTGATGGCCGGGTCGGCCACGCGGCCGGCAGGCACCCGTACGCCGAAGGGCAGTGTGGGACGGGCCAGCACCGGCAGTGCCCAGGCGGCAGCGGCGTGCACGCCCTGCGCATCGTCCTCGACCCCGGCCCATCAACGCTCAGGTACGACGAACTGCTCATCAGCACCCCTGATGCCGCCGTAGTGGCGGAGGCCGTCTTGCGGGCCCGGCGATGACCCCGAACTCCCCAGAAAGGATCATCACCGTGCGGTCAACTGACGCGCGCGAGGGCCTCTTTCGCCGGCGTGAACTGACGGTCTTCCTGCTCCTGGCCTTCACGATCCCGTGGCTGCTGTGGCTGTTGCGGACGCTCACCGGCGTCGACCTCGTCGCCGGCGGCGGCATGCTCGGTGCCGGTCTGGCCACGTTCGTGGTCGTGCGCTGGATCCGCCGGCCCGGGAACATCTCGCGCGAGACGGCGATGGCGCCGCTGCGCCCGAAGGGGCCGCTGGTGCGCTATTGCGTGATCGGGCTGGCCGCCCCGCTGGTGCTAGCGTTCCTGGCCGTGGCGATCGGCGCGCTGGCAGGGGTGTATCCGGTCGACCTGGCGGGCTTTTCCGGGCTGCGCGAGATTTACGCGCCGGACACGGCCGGACAGGACGGCGTGCCCGTCGGACCGATCCTGTCCGCCTTGACCGTCAACCTCGGCCTGTCGGCCCTGATGCTGCCGCTGTTCTTCTGCGAGGAATGGGCCTGGCGAGGCTTCCTGCTGCCCCGGCTGCGGCCGCTTGGACTGTGGCCCGCACTGCTGCTGGGCGGCCTGATCTGGGGTCTGTGGCACCTGCCCGGATACGTGGGCACCGGCACTGCCCACCGGCTGGTCCCCTTCCTGGTCACCGCCATGCTGTTCAACGTGCTGCTCGGCTGGCTACGCCTGGCCTCCGGGCTTATCTGGCCCTGCGTGATCGCCCACGCCGTCAACAACACGCTGATCACCGGCTTCGTCAACGTCCTGTTCTCTCCCGACGACCCCGAGGCGCTGAGCAATCCCTGGACCATCGGACTCAGCGGGTGGCCGGGCTGGCTGGTCATGATCGCGGTCATCGCCGCCCTCGCGGGCAGCGGTGCGTTCCGCCGCGCGGCCGCGCGCGAGCCGGTGCCGGCCCGTGTCACAGGGCGCGTCGGACGGCTGCGGCGCATCCAGGCGGGCGTCCTCAGCGTCGTGCTGGTGGCCGGCTTGACCGGCGCGGCCGTCGAGCAGTCACTCGCACTCACTGACCCCCAGCGCCATGCAGCCCCCGGACGCCTGGTCAACCTGGACACGCACCAACTCCGTCTACGCTGCCTGGGCTCCCAGGGCCCGACGATCGTCTTCGCCTCCGGATGGGGCGACTCCGCCACGACCTGGGCGGATCTTCAAGACACGCTCGCCACCTCCGGACGGCGCTCCTGCGCCTACGACCGCGCCGGCTACGCCTGGAGCAGCCAAGCACCAGGCGATCAGGACGTCACCACGCAGGCCGGCGACCTGGCCGCGGTGCTGTCCCGAGCGGGCGAACCCGGACCGTTCGTGCTCGTCGGGCACTCATGGGGTGGGCACGTCGCGCGCCTGTTTCACGCCAGATGGCCCGATCGCGTCGCCGGTATGGTGCTGCTCGACCCCGCCGACGAACAAGCCACGAACGATCTCGCTGCCCCGGCCACGATCCAGGCCAAGGTGTGGTCCGCGGTGGCCGCCGTAGGCTTGCTGCGCACGGGCGACTGGATGGTCGACCCGCGCGAACCCCGGCTCACCCGCGACAACGTCCCCGTGGTGTTCGGCCCCGCCACCTGGGAGGCCGCCGCCGCGGAGATGCGCGCTTACGACGCCAGCACCCGGGACGTCCGCGAACTGCCCCGAACCGCAAAATCGTGGAATTCGCTGCCCGTGACCGTCATCAGCGCCCGGGGCGACCAGCAGACCATTACCCACCACCGGCAGATCGCGGCCCTGTCAACACGCGGACGCCACATTGTCGCGCCCATCGCCGACCACTACCTGCCTGGTGCATCATTCTGATCGGGTGTGCACTATACGTAGTCCAGATCCCCGGCGCGATCGTCATCGAACGCAACCGTCTGGAGCGGCGTCTCGACCCCATCAGCCCGGCCAGAAGCCCCGAAGCAACCGGCCACGACATCGCCTGGATCGTGATCTGCGACGAGGGATACTCCTCGTCCCTGGCAGCTGCCTCACTGCGCACGATCGGCCTGGCCAGGGCCACCGACGTGATCGGCGGCTTCCGGGCGTGGAAGCAGGCGGGCCTGCCCCTGACTCACCCGGCCACGCCGCGCCTGCCGACCGGCTGTGCGTGACCGCGCAAGTACGGCGTCCCCGGCGCCCAGCCGAGCGAGGTGTTCACCCAGGTGCTCGAGCGGGCCTGGGCCGAGTCGCACCCGCGGCTCGACGTGGTGGGCGGTGCGGACGCCCGCGGCCCCGACGGCTGCTCACTCCGACGCCGAGGTGCCGCACATTGCGCGCCGCGGTGATCCGTCGCGGTCAGCAGGGCGCGAAGTCCGAGCGAGTTCTGCCCTCGCCAGGCTGCGCCGAGCGCTTGGAGGATTCCGGCCGGCTGGAAGGTGTCGCGCGTGCCATCGGCGCATCGCAGCGCCCCGGTTGACCTCAAGGGCCGGGGCGGATCACGCGTCGTCGTTGCGGGGCGCGTCCATGTGGGTGACGAGGTTGATGCCGCCGTCAACGTTGATCACCTCACCGGTGACGAAGGGGGCCTTGATGAGCGCCAGGACCATCGCTGCGACGTCGGATGGTTGCCCGAGCCGGCCCAGCGGTGTCATCGCCACGGTGCGCGCCGCCCGCGTGGCGAGGCTGTCCGAGGTCAGCCGGGTCTGGAGCGGCCCCGGGGCGATCGCGTTCACCCGGACGTCCGGACCCACGGCCTTGGCCAGCAGCCTCGTCAGGTGGTCGAGCGCGGCCTTGCTGACGGAGTAGGGGATCGAGCTGCCGAGGGGGCGCGAGCCGCCCACCGAGGTGATGTTGATGATCTGCCCGCCGGGCTCCATGACCTTCACGGCGGCGACGGAGACCTGCCACGTCCCGACGACGTTGACGCCGAGGATCCGGTGCCAGTCGTCAGCGGTGATCGCATCCAGCTCGGCGTGGGGGACGGGTCGCGACACCCCGGCGTTGTTCACCAGGAGGTCGAGTCGGCCGTGCCGCTCCACGGTCGTCTCCACCAGGCGCACGGCGTCGGAGGGATCGGCGATGTCGGCCTGGACGTAGCTCGCCTCCGCGAGCTGGGCCGCGAGCCGCTCACCGGCGTCGACCGAGGTGGCCGAGTTCACCACGACGGTGAAGCCGTCGGCCGCGAGCGCGCGGGCGATCCCCTCTCCGATCCCGGAGCTCGAGCCCGTCACGATGGCGACACGTGATGCGCTCACCGGGCGGCTCCCTCGGCGACGGGCGCTCTCAGCGCGTTCACGATCGCCCGGCTTCCGCCGGCGAGGATCGAGGTGTCGTTGCTGACCACCACATAGTCGTAGCCCCTGGCCAGCGCGGCCCGGGCCTGGTCACTCGTGGCGGACGCGGTGCCGATGGGAACACCTGCCGCGGCGGCGGCCTCCAGCGCGGACGTGGCGAGCCGGTCCACCTCGTCGCTTCCCGCCGTGACGCCCATCGACATCGCGAGGTCGGCCGTCCCGACGAACGCGGCACCGATGCCGTCGAGGGCCAGGATCTCCCTCGTGTTCCTGATCGCCACCTCGCTCTCGAGCTGGATGACGCACAGGGCCTGCTCGTTACCGTACGCGAGGTAGTCCGCCCGTGGCAGCAGCCCCCAGCGACCCGCTCGGCTGGTGCCGCCGGACCCGCGGTCGCCGCGCGGCGGGAAGCGGGTGGCCCGCACGACCGACCGGGCCTGCTCAACCGTGTCGACGTGTGGCACGACCACACCGGCCGCGCCCGCGTCCAGGACCCGCTGGATCACGCTGAGGCCGTGGTCAGGCACCCTGACGAGCGGGTCCACCCCGAGGGCGCGGGCCATCGCGATGTGGGTCGAGGCGGTGCCCAGGTCCAGTGTCGTGTGCTCGAGGTCGATGACCACGAAGTCGAAGCCCGCGTGGGCCATGATTTCGACACTCTCGGGGCTGGAGAGCTTGATCCAGGTCCCGAGCGTGCCGCCGTTGATGCCGTCGCGTACCCGTGTCATGGCTCAGACCTCGCCGGCGGTGTCGGTGGGGGTGGTGGTCCAGAAGACCAGCCACTTGCCGAGCTGTACGACGACCGCGTGCAGTGCGATGCCGACGGCCGACAGCACGACGATCACCGCGAAGGTCCTGGCCACGTCCAGGGTGAAGTTGCTCGCCTGGATCAGGTAGCCCAGACCTTCGGAGCTGCCCACGAACTCCGCGACCACGGCGCCGGTCACGGACAGGATGACGGCGACCTCCAGTCCCGCGAAGATGTGCGGAAGCGCCGACGGGATCTGCAGGTGCCGCATGACCTGCATGCGGGACGCGCCGAAGGACCGGAGCATCTCGACCTGCTCGTAGGCGGCGGACCGGAATCCCAGGACGGCGTTGATGAGGAGGGGGAAAAACGCGATCAGGGCCACGGTCAGCACCTTCGAGCTGATCCCGATGCCGAACCAGACGATCAGCAGAGGCGCCATCGCGACCTTCGGGATGGTCTGCGTCAGGATGAGCAGCGGGAAGAGCACGCGCTCCACCGTCCGGAACTGGGTGATGAGCACCGCGGAGACCAGTGCCGAGCCGACCGCGATGCCGAACCCGATCAGAATCTCCTTCAAAGTGACGATCGAGTGGGTCATCAGGCTGCCGTCCTGGAAGCCGTCGACCAGGGAGGCGGCGACGGCCGTGGGCGCGGGGACGAGGATGTTGGAGACGTCGAACATCTCCACGACGACCTGCCAGACCACCAACAACCCGATGAACACCAGCACGCTGTAGGTGATCTCCGGTACTCGGCGGCGTCGACGTCGGGCCGGGGTGTCCGAGTTCGTGGGCGCCTCCACCGGCACGGTCTCGCCGTCCGGGACGGCGAGTGCCTCTCGGTCGGCTGCGTGGCGCTTGGTGTTGGTGGACATCAGGTCTCCTAGGCCTAGTGGGCGCTGTGCTCGGAGTCGAGCAGCTTGCGGATCTTCAGGACGATCTCGCCGAACTCGGGCGTGTTGATGTTCTCGAGCCGCCGCGGTCGAGGGAGCGCGACCTCGACGACGTCCGCCAACCGGCCGGGTCGCGGTGTCATGACCACGACGCGGTCGGCGAGGAGCACCGCCTCGGGGATGCTGTGCGTCACGAACAGCACGGTCTTGCGGTCCTGGTCCCAGATCTTCAGCAGGTCCAGTCCCATCTGGTCGCGGGTCATCGCGTCGAGGGCGCCGAACGGCTCGTCCATGAGCAGGATGCGCGGGTCGTGCATCAGGGCGCGGCCGATCCCGACCCGCTGCTGCATCCCGCCGGACAGCTCGTTGGGGTACCGGTCGCCGAACTCCTCCAGGCCGAGCATCACCAGCAGCTCGTCGGCCTTCGCGTGGGTCGCGGCGTCCCGGGCGTGGTGAAGGTCCGGCGACGTCAGCAGGTTCTTCCGCACGGTGCGCCATGGCAGCAGCAGCGGCTGCTGGAAGACCATCCCGAGCTGGTTGCGGTGGGTGTCCTCCGACGGCCCGAAGGTGACCTGTCCGGAGGTCTGGCGGGACAGGCCCATGATGATCCGCAGCAGCGTGCTCTTGCCGCAGCCGCTGGGGCCGACGATGGAGATCAACTCACCGGCTCGGACGCTGAGGGAGACGTCGTCGAGAGCCTGGACGGTCCCGCCGGACTTCGTCGGGTAGAGCATGGACAGCGAGTCCAAGCGGATCGCGCAGTCGGTGTCGGTGCTGGTCGGCATGTTCGTCATTCCTCACCTGATTCGAGCGCGCTGCCCGCGCCCCGGTTGTCGTGCTGGCAGCAATCAGTCGGCCGCCTCGGGCCACGTGCCGCCCATCTCCTTGGTCAGTCGCTTGCATGCGGCCTTCAACGCCGTGGCCTCTCGGGAGTCCAGCGCCTCCGGCAGCATCCGCTCGGTGCCGACGGCCGCGATCGTGGCGCAGATCCCGGTCGCCGCGAACACCGGCGCCGCGACGATGCAGATGCCGCGGTGGTTGACGTGGCTGCTCATGCCGGCCTGTCGGATCGCCTCGATACGACGGCGAGTGTCGGTGCGCTGGGGCTCGGGGAGGCTGCCGGTGAGCCGGTCGGCGTGGAACTGGTCGGGGAGGAAGGCCAGGAAGACCTTGGCCTGCGAGGAGTCCAGGGCGAGCTGCGAGCCCACGCGCACCGTCACCAGGGTGGGATGGTCGGCCTCCTCCACCAGCGAGACCACCGGGCCGGAGGTGCCCCACAGCGACAGCACGGTGCTGACCTTGATCTCGAGGGCGAGCTCGCGCATATAGGCCGGCGCCATCTGCACGATGCGCTGCTGTCCCAGCATGAAGCTGCCGAGCTGCAGGATCGACCGTCCGGGACGGACGAGTGCGGAGTCCTCCACGCGCTCGAGCAGGCCGGAGCTGATCATCGAGCTGAAGTAGCGGTGCACCGTGGTCCGGTTCAGACCGAGCCGGCGGGTGGTCTCCGCGACGGAGAGCTCCGGAGTCTCCGGACCGAACAGTCCGAGGATCTGCGCGGTCCGGCTCACCGCCTGGATGTCCTGCTCCCGAGCAGTCACCGGCTTGTCGACCTCGTGCTCCGTCATCGGCCCCCCGTCTCATTGAGTGTCCACAAAGAGTTCTCATAGTTCGTAGTTCGGACAGAGAGTAAGTGTGCCCTGCGTCTCCCTGCAAGGTTTTGCTGGTGATTCGCAGCAGCGTTTTCCGAATGTGCCCTATTGACAGACCGGATAGCGAACTCACAGTCTGTGATGCGAACAGTGCCGACGCCTGGAGGCTGCATGACTGACACACCCGCCATCATCAAGCTGCTGAACGGCTGCGTTGACCTGCACTGCCATTCCGGCCCGAACCCGTTCCCTCGACGCATCGACCATGCCGAGGCCGGCAAGGACGGCGAGCGGCTCGGCATGCGGGGCGTGCTGGTGAAATCCCACCACCACAACACCGTCATGGACCTGCTCGCGATGAGCGACCGGCTGGCGAAGATCGGCACCCCGGTCTTCGGCGGCATCACCCTGAACAGCATGGTCGGCGGCATCAACCCGCACGCGGTGGCCATGTCACTGCGCATGGGGGGCAGGGCCGTGTGGTTTCCGACGTTCTCGGCCGGCCGGCACATCGACTGCCATCCGGAGGGCGTCGGCTTCCCCACGGCGAGCGTCGAGGTGCCGTCGTCCCGGGTCGACATCCACCAGGAGGACGGTGAGCTCATCCCTCAGGTCCACGAGGTGCTCGACCTGGTGAAGGAGACCGGCGCGATGGTGACCGGCGGGCACATGGAGACCGAGTCGATCACCCAGCTGTTCGCCGCGGCCAAGGACAAGGGCGTCACCCGGATGCTGCTCAACCATCCCGACTACGTCATCGGCGCGGACGAGGCGAAGTGCCGTGAGCTGGTCGGCTACGGAGCGTTCATCGAGCACGAGACCGGCTTCTACGACCCCGAGGGGACCAAGAAGTGGGACCCGAGGCTGCTCCTGGACTGGATCGAGAAGATCGGCCCGGAGCACACCGTGATGGCCTCCGACCTCGGCCAAGAGGATCGGCCGCTGCCGGTGGACTCCTACATCCGCGTCGCGACCGCGCTGCTGGACCTCGGCCTGGACGAGAGGTCGCTGCGGCAGATCTTCTGCGACAACCCGGCCTTCCTGCTCGGCCTGGACGACTGAACGACCACACCCCCTACGACTGATGAGGACAGACGATGACCACCTTGGCCACCCCACCCGACGTGGAGTTCTCCGACCTCGGTACGGGCGATCCCGACGGGACGACCCCTGCCGGATCGTCGACGTGGTACTTCCGCGGACACAACTTCGTGCTCGCCTACACGACGCTGGTCGCCGGCGACGTGCTGGAGCGGGATGATCAGCCGGACGAGTACGTCGTGATCCTCCCCTACGAGGAGTGCGGCGTCGAGGTCCGTGCGTCGTGGGAGGTCGCGTCGGTCTCGGGCAAGGCGGTGGTGATGGTCCCGCCGGGCAGCAGCGCGATCGTCGGCGTCGACGACTGCACCGTCGTGCAGCTGTTCAGCTCTCGGTCCACCGACCTGCTGGACAAGGCGCGCAACCGGGATTCGTACGCAGATCCGCACCCGAACACCAAGCCGTTCGAGCCGTGGCCGGACCCGCCGGAAGGGTATCGCATCCGGCCCTACCGACTGGCCGACCTCGAGGTGACGCAGGACGCCATCCGCCCGGGCCAGATCGTGCGGTGCAGCACCTTCATGATCAACTTCCTGGCGCCCAGGATCGGTCCGCGCGATCCGAACACCCTCTCGCCGCACGACCACGACGACTTCGAGCAGTGCTCGCTCGCCGTGGAAGGGGAGTACGTCCACCACCTGCGGACCCCGTGGTCCAGGCGCCGCAGCGAGTGGCGCGAGGACCGGCACCTGCGGTGCGGCAGTCCTTCGGTGGCCGTGATCCCTCCGCCCATGATCCACACCAGCGAGGCCGTGGGCTCGGGGACCAACCAGCTGATCGACATCTTCTGTCCGCCGCGTCTGGACTTCTCCCTGACGCCGGGCCGGGTGCTCAACGAGGACACCTACCCACTCCCCAACCAGTAAGAGGGCGGTTCCGTCGTGAAGACCAGACGAGCCATGAGAGTCGTGAGTGGTGCGCTCACCGTCCTGTGCGCGACCGCAATGCTGAGTGCGTGCGGTTCCGACAGCGAACCCGAGGCCTCGGCCAAGTCCGGCGGGCTGACGCCGGTGACGTTCGCGATGGCGTCCCCGAGCTGGAATGCCGGCTACGCGGTCATGGCCGTCGTGGAGGCCGAGGGCTTCTACGAGGAGGAGGGTCTGAAGGTCACGACCAACCTGTTCCCGTCGGCCACCCAGGCAGCGCAGCAGGTCGCCGGCGGCGGGGCCGACCTCGGCCTCATGACGGTCGAGCCCGTGGCCATCGGGCACGACAAGGACCTGGACCTGGCCTACTTCAGCTCCTACTGGGCGAAGTGGATCTACAGCCTGCAGGTGCCGGCCGGTTCCGGCGTGAAGAGCATCGCCGACCTGCAGGGCAAGAAGATCGGCGTCTCCGCGGTCGCGAGCTCCGGCGCGACGTTCGCCCGGACCGCGATGGAGCTCAACGGGATGAGCCAGAACGCTGCCGGCCTGGTGCCGATCGGTGCCGGCGCCCAGCAGATCAACGCCATCAAGAGCGGCCAGGCCGACGCGCTGGCGCTCTGGGACATCCAGTACCAGATCGTCAAGAACGCCGGCGTCACCCTGACGCCGCTTCCCGTCAAGGAGACGGCGGAGGCGTGGGGCGGCGGCTTCGCGACGACCCGGAAGAACCTCGAGGCCAAGAAGGACGTCCTCGAACGGTTCGGTCGTGCGGTGGCGAAGGCGTTCGTCTTCTCCAAGGCCAACCCCGAGGCCGCGATCCGCGACCTGTGGAAGCTCCACCCGGAGACCCGCGGGTCCGACCCGGAGGAGAAGGCGCTGGCTGACGGGGTCAAGGTCCTCGAGGTCCGCCTGGACGGACAGGGCTTCGACGACAAGACCCTGGGCAGGATCGACGAGGCGGCGTTCACCCGTTCGCTCGACTTCATGGCCTCGGCCGGACTGATCAAGAAGTTCCCCGCGAAGGAGATCTACACCGACGAGATGTTCAAGGCGTTCAACGACTTCTCCTACGACGACGTCGTCAACCAAGCAGAGAGCGCCGGCTGAATGCGGCTGGGGATCGCGCTCGACTTGAGCTCCCAGGAGCCGGTCCGCCCACAGGTGGGTCGCACGGTCACGATGCTCGCCCACGCGGAGCAGCACGGTTTCGACTCCGCGTGGGTGGGCGAGAGCTATCACGCGGCCGCTCAGCCGTTCCACCTTCCGTCCGCCCTGATGGTCCTGGGACATCTGGCCGGACGGACGTCCCTGGCGCTGGGATCAGCGGTGCTGCTCCTGCGCGCGTACAGTCCGGAGAAGCTGGCCTTCGAGGCCGCGCTGCTCGACCAGCTGTGCGGCGGGAAGCTCACCCTCGGCCTCGGGCTCGGCAGCCCGGAGGTCGCCCAACGGGTCGGGCTGCCCGCGTCAGGTCCGGCCGGCGCGGCCTTCGACGCCACGCTGAAGCTGCTGCGCGACGCCTGGTCCGCCGACGCGAGTGCCGATGCGCCGGTGGCGATCCCACCCCCGGTGCAGTGCGGCGGGCCGCGGATCCTGGTGGGCGGCAAGGTGGCTGCCTCGGCCCGTCGTGCCGCGACGCTCGCCGACGGATTCTACGGCGCGACGAACTACTGCGACGACCTGTTGATCAAGCAGTCGGCCGCCTACTGGTCATATCGCGGTGGGACGGGCGGAGCGGTCGCCACCACCAGGTTCTGCGTCGTCCACGAGGACGCCGCCACCGCCCGCGAGCTCGCCGCGCGCCACCTGAAGGCCGCGACCGGCTACTACACCGAGCGGGGCGCATGGATGGGTGCGGACGGCCCTGCCGAGCTCGAGCTCCCCATGGTGGGCACACCCGACGAGATCGACGCGACGATCGCCCGGTACGTCCGGGCGGGGGTCACGTCCGTCCAGCTGCGGGTCGCCCCGCACGGCACGCCGCCGGAGGTCGCCCGCCACACGCTCGACCTGGTCGGGCGGCACGTCCTCCCGCACTGGCACGACACGACGACTTTCGACGCGATCACGAGCTCCGATGGGGAATGACCGACGATGACGAGACCACTCAAGAGCTTGACCGCCCTGTTCACGGGCATCCTCATGGTGACCACGCTGAGCGCATGCGGTTCGGAGGGAGGCGACTCGGCGGGCGGCGGCGACCTCGACACCGTCACGTTCGCCCTGAGCGCGCCCAGCTGGAACGCCGGCTACACCACCTTGGCGGTCCCCGAGGCCGAGGGCTACTTCAAGGACGAGGGGCTCGACGTCAAGGTCCAGCTGTTCCCCTCCGGCACGCAGTCGGCGCAGCAACTGGCCGCCGGCGGCGCCGACATCGGACTGATGACCGGTGAGCCGGTCGCGATCGGTCACGCCAAGAACCTGGACCTGGTCTACTTCGCGTCGTACTACCCGCACTGGATCTACAGCCTGCAGCTGCCCCAGGGCTCGGATGTGAGGAGCATCGCGGACCTGGAGGGCAAGAAGGTCGGGGTGACCGCGGTGGCCAGCTCGGGCGGGACGTTCGCCCGGACCGCGATGGAGCTCAACGGGATGAGCCAGAACGCTGCCGGCCTGGTGCCGATCGGTGCCGGCGCCCAGCAGATCAACGCCATCAAGAGCGGCCAGGTCGACGCGCTGGCCCTCTGGGACACCCAGTACGCGATCGTCGAGGACTCCGGGATCGAGCTCACCCCGTTGCCGGTGCCCCAGACCGCCGGCATCTGGGGCGGCGGGTTCGCGGCGACGCGGAAGACGATCGACGAGCGGAAGGACGTCCTGGAACGGTTCGGCCGCGCCATCGCGAAGGGCTTCGCATTCGCCCAGGCCAACCCTGAGGCCGCGATCCGCGACCTGTGGAAGCTCCACCCGGAGACCAGGGGCACCGGACCGGAGAAGGACGCGATGGCGTCCCAGGTCAAGATCCTCGAGGTCCGGCTGGCCGACCAGGGGATCGAGGACGACGACTGGGGCCGGATCGAGCCCAAGGCGGCAACCGGGATGGTCGAGTTCATGACGTCCGCCGGGCTCGTGGACAAGGCATTCCCGGCCACGGAGATCTACACGACCGACCTTCTCGACGCCATCAACGACTTCTCCTACGACGACATCCGCAAGCAAGCGAAGGACGCCTCCTGAGATGGGGCAGGAAGTGGAGACGACCCGAATGAGCAGCTCATTCGTGTACGCGTCGGTCCGGACCCCGTTCGGCCGGTGCAACGGAGCCCTGGCCGACACGAGGACCGACGATCTGGCCGCGACCGCGCTGAAGGGACTTCTCGACCGCTCGCCGGGCCTGGATCCCGGCCTGGTCGACGACGTGTTCTGGGGCAACGCCAACGGCGCCGGCGAGGACAATCGCAACGTCGGCCGGATGGCCGTGCTGCTGGCGGGCATGCCCGTCTCGGTGACCGCCACCACGGTGAACCGGCTCTGCGGCTCGTCGCTGGACGCCGCCATGATGGCCTCACGCATGATCGAGGTCGGCGACGCGGAGATCGCGATCGCCGGAGGCGTGGAGTCGATGACGCGGGCGCCGTGGGTCCTGCCGAAGCCGTCGCGCCGGTTCCCGGCAGGCGACGTCACCGCCGTCTCCACGACGCTCGGCTGGCGGCTGGTGAACGAGCGGATGCCCGCCGAGTGGACGGCCTCGCTGGGCGAGTGCAACGAGCAGCTGCGGGAGAAGTTCTCGATCTCGCGCGAGCGGCAGGACGATTTCGGCGCTCGCTCGCACCGCCTCGCGGCGGAGGCGTGGAAGAAGGGCTTCTACGCCGACCTCGTGGTGCCCGTCCCCGGCACGGACCTGGTCCAGGACGAGAGCATCCGTACCGACACCTCGCTCGAGACGCTGGCAGGGTTGAAGCCGGCGTTCAGGCCCGACGGGACGATCACCGCCGGGAACTGCTCACCGTTGAACGACGGCGCGAGCGCGGTCCTGCTGGGCTCGGCGAGCGCGGCCGCGACCATCGGTCGTGACCCGGTCGCGCGGATCGCCGGTCGGGGCTGGGCGGCGCTGGAGCCGCAGCAGTTCGGCTACGCCCCGGTCGAGGCCGCCAACGGCGCGATCGCGCGGGCGGGCATCACCTGGGGCGACATCGGCGCCGTCGAGCTGAACGAGGCGTTCGCCGTCCAGTCGATCGCCTGTGTCGACGCCTGGCTCGAGCTCGGGCTGCGGGACGCCGAGGTCGTCAACGCCAAGGGCGGGGCGATCGCCATCGGGCACCCACTGGGCGCCTCGGGCGGGCGCGTTCTCGGGACCCTCGCGGCACGGCTCGTGGAGTCCGGTGAACGATGGGGCGTGGCGGCCATCTGCATCGGTGTGGGCCAAGGCTTGGCGGTCGTGCTGGAGAACGTCGCATGACGCTGCTCTGCACCTCTGCCGACGAGGCGGTCAGCGGCATCGCCGACCGCTCGACGGTGCTGGTCGGCGGCTTCGGCACGGCCGGCATGCCGTTCGACCTGATCGACGCGTTGATCCGGCAGGGAGCACGAGACCTCACCGTCGTGTCGAACAACGCGGGCAACGCGGATACCGGGCTCGCGGCGCTGCTCGCGGCCGGGCGGGTGAGCAAGATCGTGTGCTCGTTCCCCCGGCAGACGGACTCCTGGGTCTTCGACGAGCTGTACCGCAGCGGGAAGATCGAGCTCGAGGTCGCGCCGCAGGGGAACCTGGCCGAGCGCATGCGCGCCGCCGGAGCCGGGATCGGCGGGTTCTACACCCGCACCGGAGTCGGGACCCTCCTCGCGGAGGGAAAGGAGACCCGCGAGATCGACGGCCGGACGTACGTCCTCGAGTTGCCCATCGCCGCCGACGTCGCGCTCATCAGCGCCCACACCGCGGACACCCTCGGGAACCTCGTCTACCGCAAGACGGCACGCAACTTCGCTCCCGTCATGGCAACGGCCGCGACGACTACCGTCGTGCAGGTGCAGCACGTCGTCGAGCCGGGAGTGCTGGATCCTGAGGCCGTGGTCACCCCAGGCATCTACGTCGACCGGATCGTGCAGGTGTCCTCATGAGCATGGTGTCTCCGAGCATCGTCGAGCACACCGACCGTGGCCCGCTCCGACGGGAGGAGATCGCCCGGGCGCTCGCGCGCGACATTCCCCGCAGGGCGTACGTCAACCTCGGCATAGGTCAGCCCACCACCGTCGGCGACCACCTCCCCCCGGAGTCGGGGGTCATCCTCCACACCGAGAACGGCATGCTCGGCATGGGGCCGGCGGCGACGGGCGACGCGATCGATCCCGACCTGATCAATGCCGGCAAGTTCCCGGTGACCGAGCTGCCCGGCGCCTCGTACTTCCACCACGCCGACTCGTTCGCCATGATGCGAGGCGGCCACCTCGACCTGTGCGTCCTCGGCGCCTACCAGGTCTCGGCATCGGGGGATCTCGCCAACTGGCACACCGGCGAGCCCGACGCGATCCCGGCGGTCGGCGGGGCGATGGATCTCGCCGTGGGCGCCAAGCAGGTCTTCGTGCTGATGTCGCTGTTCACCAGGACCGGCGAGCCGAAGCTCGTCAGGGAATGCACGTATCCGCTCACCGCGCTGCGGTGCGTGGACCGGGTCTATACCGACGTCGCCACGTTCGAGATCACCGGAGGGGACGAGGTCCTCGTCCGGGAGACGTGGGGGATCCCGTTCGACGAGCTCCGCTCGCGCGTCGACGTCCCGCTCGCTGCGGCGACACCATGAGGAGGTTGGAGAGTGTCCACCAGGCACCAGTTCTACATCGGGGGCGCGTGGGTCGATCCGGCCGCGCCACGCACCTTGGGCGTCCTCGACCCCGCGACCGAGGAGACGTTCGCGGAGATCAGCCTCGGGACGGCCGAGGACGTCGACCGCGCGGTGGCGGCGGCGCGCGCGGCCTTCGCCACGTACTCCCAGGTCAGCGTGGAGCAGCGGCTGGAGTACCTCGAACGGATCATCGCCGGCTTCCGGGCTCGGCTGCCCGAGATCGCCCGGACGATGACGCGCGAGATGGGGGCGCCGATCACGTTCTCGACGGAACGCCAGGCCACGGTGGCGCTGTTCCACTTCGAGGAGGCGGCCCGCGTGCTCGCGGACTACCGCTTCGAGGAGGAGATGGGAGCCGGGATCGTACGGCGCGAGCCGATCGGCGTGTGCGGTCTCATCACGCCGTGGAACTGGCCGCTGAACCAGGTCGCGTCGAAGGTGGCCCCGGCCCTCGCCACGGGATGCACCGTGGTGCTCAAGCCGAGCGAGATCGCGCCGCTCAGCGCCATGGTGCTCGCCGAGGTCATCCACGACGCCGGGCTGCCGCCCGGCGTGTTCAACGTCGTCAACGGTGACGGTCCCACGGTCGGTGAGGCCATCGCGGCGCACCCCGGCATCGACATGGTCTCGCTCACCGGCTCGACCGGTGCCGGCATCAGGGTCTCCAAGCTCGCGGCCGACACGGTGAAGCGCGTCGCGCTCGAGCTCGGCGGCAAGTCGGCCAACATCATCCTGCCCGACGCGGACCTGGAGTCCGCGGTCGTCGCGGGGGTGCACTCGTGTTACACCAACGGCGGCCAGAACTGTCAGTCGCCTACGCGGATGCTCGTGCACCGCTCGCAGCGCGACGAGGCGTACGCCGCCGCGCGACGGGCGGTCGAGGAGGTCCGTCTCGGGGACCCGTTCGATCCGTCGACCACGATGGGGCCCGTGGTGAGCCAGGCTCAGCTGAAGAAGATCACCGCGCTCGTGCAGTCGGGGATCGACGAGGGCGCGACGCTCGTGGCCGGCGGCCCGGGGCGCCCGGACGGGCTCGACAAGGGGTTCTACGTCCGCCCGACCGTGTTCGGCGACGTCACGCCGCGGATGCGGATCGCGCGCGAGGAGATCTTCGGCCCCGTGCTCTCGATCCTGCTCTACGAGACCGACGACGAGGCCGTCGAGATAGCGAACGACACGCCGTTCGGGCTGGCGGGCTTCGTGCAGTCGAAGGACCCCGAGCGCGCCCGCAGGGTCGCCAATCGCATCCGTGCGGGCCGCGTCTACCTCAACGGCGCTCCGTTCGACCGCAGCCTCCCGTTCGGCGGCTACAAGCAGTCCGGGAACGGACGAGAGTTCGGACGGTTCGGCTTCGAGGAGTACCTCGAGGTGAAGGCCGTACTCGGCTACGAGAGGACGTCAGGTGAACGCTGACCGGCTGGCCGCCCTCCTGGACCGCGAGGAGCTCTTCGACCTGGTGAGGCGGGAACGCTTCGCCCGCGACCAGCGGCTCTTCGACGTGATGCGGGACTGCTTCCACGACGACGCCTACGTCCGGACCACGTGGTACGACGGACGCGGCGGCGAGGCCTACGTCGAGGCGACGAAGACGTGGATGGAGCGGACGGGGAACAGCAAGCACTGGGTCTTCCCCGCCTACGCGCGGGTCGATGGCGACCGGGCGACCGTCGAGAGCCCGGCCAAGATCTTCAACCGGACCACGGTGGAGGGAGTGGAGGTCGACTTCCACGCCTACTGTCGGTTCTTCTCCCGTGCCGTCCGGGACGAAGGACGGTGGAGGCTGATGAGCTTCGAGGTCCTGATGGAGCGCGACGAGCTGCGTCCCGTCCACGCGGGTGAGGCGCTCCCGGTGGACGCGGCCCAGCTCGCTGGGCTTCGGCCGTCCTACCGGTTCCTCACCTGGATCCAGTCGACCCGCGGCGTGACGGTGAGCCAGGACCTGCTCGGCGACGACCGGCCGGCCGAGCTCGACGCGTTCCACAAGGGCGAGACCTCCTGGCTCGCCGGCACGGGATAGCGGTCAGCGCCACGGGCCCTGGCTGACCCGCTCGGCGTCCACTGGGACGGGCCCGGGCGTGTACGAGTCCTGGGCGAGTCGAGCCGTAGGTTTGCATATCCGAGCTTTGTCTTGCATGTTCTCCCTGTGGGCAAGGTCTCATCTCCCTCCCGTCGGCGAGCGCGTCGGCATCGCGTGTGGGGTGCGGAAACCCGGATACGGCCTCTGACCTGCGGTTATCCCCACTACGTCTATGCGGCCCGCTGGTACTGGTTGATCAGGCCGTCGAGTATCTGTCGGCGTTGCAGGCGGATCTGATCGAGGTCTTCGGGCGGAGCAAGGGCATGTGGTGGTTGAGGTGGCCGACGGCCTCGTGAGCTATGGGGACGGTACCGGTTGCAATGCCGTTGGTATGCTCGCAGGACTCTGCGAAAATCTGACGCCCTCGGCCCGATCCCCCAGGTTCTGACCAGATTGCGGGCCTGCTGAGCCACCCAGGCTCCGGTCGGATGCGCCGTGACGCCGGTGACGTGGACCGCCCGGGTAGCGTGCTCGATGAAGAACAGAACGTAGAGCCGCTTGGGGAAGACGGTGTCGACGTGGAACAGATCGCACGCCCTCCGCCTGCGCTTTGAGGAACTGACTCCAGTTCGGTCCAGTGCGGCGTGGAGCCGGACCGAGCCCGGCTCTTTTAAGGATGTCGCGTACGGTGCTGGGCGGTACCCGAAGGCCGACGCCGGCTAGTTCGCCGCTGATGCGCTGGTAGCCCCAGGTGGGATTTTCCCGGGCCAGGCGCAACACCGCCTCCCGGATGTCCGCGCGGGTGGAGGGACGGCCCGGGCGTTGGGAAGGGTAGGTCCACCGGCGCGCGACCCAGCAGGACCAGGAACTGAAAGACACGCCCAACGATGAGGTGAAGCAAGGACCACGACACCGTCAGCAGGATGCCCGAGCCCTCATCATGTCACGAACCCCCAGGTCAACCACTACGGCTGAGTTTCCGCACCCCAAAGGAGATGTGCTGATCCCCAGGTCCCCGGCCACCGAGGCCAGCGTCCGGCCCGGATGGGACAAATACAACGCGACGGCGTCCGCCTTGAACTCCGGCGGATACGACTTCATCGCCACGTGGAACTCCTTGCCTCCGGATGTCCATCATCCGGCACTCAAGGTGTCCACACATCGGGGGCAGGGCCCATCGCGGAACGACTCGGTGGCCACCAGTCTGCCGACCTGATCGACAACGGCAGCTACGTGGTGGTCCTTATGCGTGTCCACCCCACCGACATAGGCCAGGTGCTCGTCGGCCTGCCGCTGCTGCACGTACCCTCTCTGTGCTGACTCCACAACCGGTGCGGCGCGGCTTTGGCCGGTGCCGGGCAGAACAGTGATGAAGGCGACGCGCGCCGTTCAGGCCCAAGTTTTCACCAGCCGATGGGACGTCACGTCGAACAGATGGTCCAACCACCAGGAACGGGAGGACTTGGGCCGGACCACCTGCAGGGGTCGGGTGAGGTCTGCTCGTGTCAGGAGGGCTTGCCGATCCGGGCGAGTGCCTTGGTCATGGCCGGGTCGCGACCGGTGGACAGGTCCTTGGCGGTTCGCGGGACGACGTGGTCGGGTGGCACTCCGATGCCGTTGACGATCTCTCGGGCCGGGCCGAGCCCATAGTGTGTGGGCAGGTGGAGGGTGCTGCCGTCGTCGAGAACGTACGGGTAGGCAACCCCCGACACCATCCCCGACGTACGCGTGCCGATCACCGGCCCGAGCCGGTGATGCTTGACCGCGCCGACGAAATGGTCACAGGCGGAGGCGCAGATGCCGTCGGTGAGTACGGCCAGAGGCAGCTTCAGCAGAGGCACGGTGTCGTCGGTGCGATGCGGGGTGCAGGCACCGTGGGAGTCGCAGGTGTAGCCGGTGACCTTGCCGTGGGTGAAGGCGCCGAGCAGGCGCGCGACCTCTGCCGGCGAGCCACCGGTGTTGCCGCGCAGGTCCAGGACGATGCCGCGCAGGTCGGCGCGTTCGCCCAGGTCAGTGAGGGCCGCCAGCACCTGGTCGGCGACTCCGGGGGTGAAGGCGCCCATGCGGATGGCGGCGATGTCGCCGTCGAGCAGGACAGGCGTCACGTTACGAGCCGTCGGGGTGAACCGCTCGGGCCTCAGGCTGACGGTCCAGGTACGGCCGCTGGCAGGACGGCGCAGGGTCAGGCGTACGGGGTTGTCGTCGGCGGAATTCGGGTGAAGCATGCCGAGCGCGCCGATGGACAGGACCCCTCCGGCGAATGGGGGCGCGCCGTTGACCGACTCGATGATGTCGCCGGGTCGCAGGCGGCGTTCAGCGGCCGGTCCGCCTGTCACAGCGGTGATGTGTAACGGGGCCTGGGCTCTTTGGGGTGCGTGAGCGCCATGATACGGGGTGTAGGACGTGGCGATGCCGAGCCCGTACATCTCACGGGGCTCGCCGGGTGGAGGCGCGATGCGGGACCAGCGCACGTGGTTGTCGTGCAGGTTGCCCACCATCGCGTTGATCGTCGCCGCGGCCACCGCCTGGCGTCGCGTTGCGTCGGCGGGCAATGTGGCGGCGATGCGCTCGTAGGCGGCGGCGAAGGCATTCCAGTCGGCGGCGCGGTCGCCCGAAAGCGGCGGCATCACGGCGTCGGACCGGTCGAGGCCGTGCCGGCCGAGTTCGACGGTCAGCCCGCCGAAAGCGGCGGCGAGCAGGCCACGATGGTCCAGCCGGTCGCGGGCGAAATAGTGATCGAGGATGCAGGTGTACGCCTGCCCGATGGTGCTGACCTGTGTGGCCGCCGGGGCCGCGGTTCGCCTCGCCGCCGATGTCGAAGGCTGTGCTGGGCCGGATGGAAGTTGGCCGGAGTTCTTGACGCAGGGCGGTGGGCCCTGCTCGGTGCTCGTGGCGTCGGCTGCGCCAACTGCCGCGGTGCCGGCCAGCAGCAGCGTGCACGCTGCCGCTACCTGCGGCCAGAACGCGCCTTTGCCTGAACGTGTACGCACGTACTCTCCCTGAATGGTCACTTGCCGGGGCAGAGCACCGCTTCAGCGGCCTTCTGCAAAGCCGGACGCACCTGGCCCTGGGACGCGACACTGGTAGTCGCCGACACCGCGAACTGCAGGCGGCCGTCGGCGGAGATGAAGGTCATGGCCAGCCCACCGGGTCCGGAACCCCGGTACAAGCCGACCGAGCCGCCGCACACGCGCTGCTCCTCCACCGGGTACGTCATCACGTCCCGGAGCCCGGCGGGCAGCAGCCGGCCCTGGTCGAGCGCACGGTAGAAGGTGGTCAGGTCGCGTGAGGTCGAAACCAGTCCGGCCGCCGCCCACAGACCAGTGGAGTTCATCCGGTCGACGTCGCGCGGCGTGCCGTCAGGACCGGGGTGGTAGCCGTGCCCGTGCGGCCCATCGATGCCCTGCCCCGGCTCGACGGGCAGATAGGTGCGGCTCATCTTGAGCGGGACGAGCAGTCGCCGCCGGAACTCCGCAGCCAGCGTACGGCCGGTCAGCCTCTCGATGATGGCCCCGAGCAGGATGTAGTTGGTGTTGGAGTAGCTGAACCGTTCACCCGGCTCCTGTTCCCTGGATCGGTCGCGGGACATCTTCGCCAGGCTGAGCGGGGAGTGGCTGGTGGTGAGGTCGTCGAACGGCCTCAGATCCGGGTGCCCAGTGTAGTCGGGGATGCCGGACGTGTGCTGGAGCAGCTGCCGCACGGTGATCTCGTCAGCCCGCTCGACCAGGTCCTGCTCGGCCGTCACCGGCAGCACCGCACTCAACCTGTCCGCCACTCCGAGCCTGCCCTCCTGGACCAGTTGCAGCAGCACGGTGGCGGTGAACTGTTTGGTCAGGGACCAGGCGCGGTAGCGGGCGCCGATGGGGATTCTGCCGCCCTTGCCATCGATCAGGCGCGATCCGGCCGTGCCGCCATCGATGCGCCTGCCGTCGTAGTACGCCTCCCCGATCGCCCCTACAACCCCCGAGGTCTTCGCCAGGGCGTCCATCGCCTGCTGGACGTCACCGATCCGCGGCTGGACAGCGGCCGTTGCCGGAGCGGCCATGCCCAGAGCCAGGATTGTGCACGCCACTCCGATCGCCGTCCTTCGTTTCATCGACAGGTCCTTCCTCGAGGGTTCCGCGTCAGTGCGGAAGTTTCGGAGTTCTGTATGACCGATCCGCTGTTTCCTCTCCGTTTCCAGCCCCGGCTGCCGAACGAAACAGCCGGGAAACAAGTCGTCGCGTTTCAATGCCGCACAACCACCTCGAGTGGTCTTTCACACCGAGATTTCCCGACGATCGAGGAGAAGCTGGTGGACACAAATTCGAAGCATTCACATATCTGGAAGCCGTCACGGCGATCCGTCCTCGGCCTGCTGGGCGCCGTTCCGCTGGCCGGCGCCCTCGCCGCCCCGCCTACCGTCCAGGCCGCTCCTGACGCCGAATTGGCCCATAAGATCGAGGAGATCATGGCGCGTCCCGCCTTCGACGGCGCCCGTTGGGGGGCGCAGTTCTACGCGCCGGACACCGGACAGTCGATCTACGCGCTCAACACCAGCGAGCCGTTCGTCGCCGGGTCATCCTCGAAGGTGTTCGTCGGGGGAACGGCGTTCCTCGCACTGGGGCACAACCGCCGCTTCCCCACCCGCGTCTACCGGACCGGGCCCGTACGCGGCGGCGTGCTCCACGGCGACCTGGTGCTCGCGGCGGGCGGCGACCTGCTGCTGTCGGGACGTCTGCACCATGACGGGAGTCTGGCCCTGCCCGACCCGGACCACACCTACCACACCACCCCCGGTGCGGGACCCATCGGCGGCGACCCGCTGCGGGAGCTTCGGCTGCTCGCGACCCAAGTGGCGGCCCGGATCGAACGGGTCGAGGGATGCATGCTGGTGGACGGCACGCTCTATCGCGAAGGCACGGAGAGCCTGGCGAACGGCGTGACAGCCACCATTTCCCCAGTCATGGTCAACGACAATCTCGTGGACGTCACCGTCGGACCCGGCAGCCGTCCGGGGATGCCCGCCGCCCTGGGCATCTCCCCGCAATCGGACTACGTCCGCATCGTCAACGACGTACGGACGATCGCCGCCTCCGAGGCGGCCTCCGCGCGTCCGCTCGCGTTCGCCGACGATGTACGCCATCCCGATGGCACCCGCACGGTGAGCTTGACCGGAGACATCACTGAGGACAGCCCCGGCCTATTCCGCGCGTACTTCGTCCCGGAACCGGCCGCCTTCGCCCAGGCGCTTTTCGTGCGGGCGCTGCACGACGAAGGCGTGGACGTCGGCTCGCGGCCGGGGGTCAGGACCGTGTCCGGCCCCCGGCACCTGGTCGCCGAACATCTCTCGCCGGGCCTGCCTGACCAGCTGAAGCCGATGCTCAAGGTCAGCAGCAACCTGCATACGGAGGTGTTCCCGTATCTGATCGGGGCCATCGCCGGGGAGGACCCGGATGACCCGAAAGCTGCGGGACAGCAGGTGCGGCGCGAGCTGTTCGAGAGGGCCGGGTTCGACCCGGAACCGCCCGGGTCGGCGCAGAACCGCTACACGCCGCAGTATTTCGTGGAATTCCTGGCCTACATGGCCCGGCACCCACACTTCCGGCCTTACCGCGACGCGCTGCCGATCCTCGGCCGGGACGGGACCCTGAAGGACGTCCAGCCCGACTCACCCGCAGCGGGCCACGTCTACGCCAAGACCGGCACCAGCCTGGGAAACGAGGACGGCAAGTGGATGAACCGCCAGGCTCTGGCGGGGTACATCGAGCTGCCTAGTGGGCGCCGGCTGACCTTCGCGGCCTTCGTGGGCATTCAGACCACGTCGGCGGAGGCGGCCAGGGAGATGTCCAAGGTGACCAAGCAGGCGTTGGGAGAAATCGCCGCGGCGGCGTACATCACCCAGAGCAGCTAGCGTCACGGTTCTACGCTTGCGGTCAGCGTAAGGGCTGTGCCGTTCGAAGGGCTGGTGGCGTCAAGGACAGTCCGCCGTCGAGGAGTTCGCGCGGAGAGTGGTCCACCACAGTTGGCGCGGATCTGGCCGGGCTGTCGCCACCCGACAGCCCGGCCAGGCCCGTCACGCCGTGGATGAGCGTGACCTCACCAGGGTGAATGGGCAAGCAACGCCCAGTTGCGCTCGTGTTAGCGGCTGATTCCCACCTTGAATCACCCGTCCTGTGTAGCTGCTTGATCCACCGATAACGATCGTCCCCCGATGTCGTTCCCATCCGAGCCGCCGTCCAGCCTCCTGTCACGACGGCAATCAGCGCCCGGTCGTCGGGACCGGCAGGGTCCCTGGAGTACCGGAGAGGTGTAAGAGGATGAGGCGCGAGAACGCGCCAGGCTCGACATGTTTGCTCTGCCGACCGGATGCCCATTTTCGTGGTCCGTAGAAACCTGATGGTGAGTGGCGTGTGCCTTACCGGCCGGCCGCCTTCCGCTTCGGCATCATTGGCCGCTGGTCGAGGTCCTGTGCCAACCGCTGCCAGGTGGCGGCGTACTGGCGCGCCAGCCTGACCACCAGAGCTTCCCAGCGTGGGGGGACCGCTGCGATCAGTTTTGGCCAGCCCTGCATGGCGATCGCGTTGTGCTGCAGGACCCGCAGCAATTGGCGGCTCTCGTCGTTCAGCCTCAGCGACGGGTCGCGCAACAGCTTGTCCAGCATCACCACCGGCTCGGACGGCTCGGACGGCTGGGGCACGCCCGGTTTGGGATGTCCTGCGGCCTGTACGGACGGCACACCGTTGTGAAAGATTTCGGCCGAGGTGCGGGTGATGGCGTCGGCGGACTCGGAGCGCGTCGTGGTCGGCGATTGGTTCGCCTGCACGCGTTTGCGGACATCACCGGCCGTGGCAGGAGAGATACCGGCGAGCCTGGCCACCTCCCGCAGCGAGGCGTCCGGGTTACGCGCGATGACCTCGGCAGCGCGGAGCCGACCACTGTCACTGTTCAGCGGTCGGACCTTTCCATCACGTCCGACGCGAGCGTTCAACCGCGGCGTGGACTCGGTTGAACGTCGGCGAAGGGCGGCCACGGTCTTGGCTCCGAGACCCGACACCTGCGCGATGGCACGATCTGACATGCGTGGGTGCGAGATGATGATCCGGGTGGCGGCGGCACGTCGGTCGGCCTGTGTGAGCGGCAGGCCGTGGGTGACGTTCGCCTGCACGGCGCGGAGAAAAGCGTCCTCGGCAGTGCCCTCGAAGAACTCGACGTCGATGTTCTGCTGGCCGCGGACTCGAGCGGCGATGAGACGGTGCATCCCGTCGATGACCCGCAGGTCGGAGCGTCGGACGAGAATAGGAGGAAGTGGCCCGTCGGTCTCGGCCAGCACGGCCACGTGCTCCTGATCCTGCCCGTGAAGGCGAAGGGCCTCACGAGGCAATAGCGTGGCGATCGGAAGAGAAACTATTTTCAAGTCGGAAGACGGACAAACGCTAAAAGAAACGTGAGGGCTCGGGTCGGAATCAGGGCCGCGTTCGGTTCCATGTGACGGCAAATCGCTCACCCCTTACTTGCTTGTGGTGCCTGTGGCTTGTCAATCGGCGATGCCTCAACGAAGCGGCGTTCGCCAAGTGAGACGGTCGCGATGTCTGGCCCAGCATCGGCGGGCGCTGGTGTCCAGGACATTTGCTCCGACCTATCGAAAGTGCGCACTGCGTCAATCATCGATCACGCTTTCGGTGGCGGCGAAGGAGCCGACGTGGTCAAGGGACTGCGCACTTCCGCAGCTCACGGCCGCCGACCGTTCCTGGACATCAACCTGACGGCCCGTACTCCCCGACCGGTGGAGGGCGAAGGAAAGCAGGGCCCGCCTTCTGGTCGCCCTGCGGCTCGGGAGCGGCTCGTCGGCGCCAGGTGCAACGGCAGTTCCAGAGCTTGCGTCATCGGCTTTCCGCCCATTTCTGGGTACGTGGGTGATCAGGGTTGTGGCTCGGCCGTCCACGGCCGGAGCTTGTCGGTTGCGTACCGCCCAGATGCGCTTGACCCGGTCGCCGGCTGCCATACTCAGGCCGGGTCGCAGTCGCGGCCCGCCTGACCCTGTACCGGTACAAGTAGGGGTGAACGGTCAGGCGGGCTGGTCCTTGTCCGACGGGAGCCAGATCTGCAGGGTGCCCGGGTCGAACGGAACCGACACGTGCTCGTGGGTGATCAGCCACTTGCCGTGGGATCGCCGCAGGCACGTGGTCGCGCGTACCCATATCGATGGCTGTTCGCCGCCCTTACGTTTTCCGGTGTCCAGGAGCAGCATATGAGCGAATGCGGCGTCGCCGCTCGTGACCACGGTCAGTTCGTGCGTCTCCAGGCTGATCAGGCCCTCGTAACCGTCGAACCAGCGCAAGAAATTGTCGCGCACTGCTTCGGCGCCCCGGAACCGAAGCGGAGGAACGGCGTCGTAATAGACGATTCCGGGCGAATAGAGGGGCATCAGCCGATCGATGTCCTTGTTCTCGCAGGCTGCGATCCGGTTCTCCAGAAGGGTCCTGATCTCGGACTCGTTCGAGGTCATTGTGCATCTTCCGCTCAAGAATTCGACCTTGGCCGGCTCGTCCGGCGACGGTCTTTGGTTTCACTGATCCGACAACGCAGCTTCGGGAAATGTGAGGTGCCCCGGCGATCGCAGGGAGGTGGCCGCACGCCCGGAAGAGGCCGGATGCCCGGACCGGGGGCCGCCCCCTGAACCACCGGTAAGAACCGGCTTGCGCGCCACGCGGCGGACTCGCCACCGCGAATCTGCAGCTCATCTCTTTGTACGCGGTCCCCACGCGCGCGCCCGTCGAAGCAGACGTTGATCGGGGCATTGTCCTTGCGGGCGAACTGCCGCAGACCGGCCGAGGCTCAGACACGACCGACCGTCCAAGAGCGTCGCCCACACCTGGGCCGGCGCCTTCCCCCAGAACCCTTCGGACTTGAGCACCTCGAGCACCCGGCGGGATTCCTCGGGCGAGAGCCGCGCCGGATGCGTCATCGGTCGCTGAGGAAGAGCGCCGGCTCCGTCTTGGCTTGCCGAGGCCTTTGCCTTGGCTTGAGGAAGCCCTGCCGGCAGCGTCCTGAGCAAAGGCCGAGGAACATCACGGTCTTAGAGGGTGCCTCAGATCCTCAGAACATGATCACCGAGGAAATCCCAAAGGCTTTCTTGCCCGGTATGGTCACGTTCGCGATCAGGAGTATGGAGGGTCGTCGCTCGGCGGAAGTGGCAGCAGGCAGGTCAGTACGGTGGTCAACGCTCGTTCGACCGTCTCGGCGTCAACCGCCTCGGGATCGGCGATGTGCTCGTTGACCAAACCGTTGGTCAGACAGTGCAGAATGAGCGCGGCCTGGTCCAGATCGATGGCGGGGCGGACGCCGGTACGCTCAGCGACTTCGGCGATCGAGCGGGCGGCTCCTTCGCGCTGCGCCCGGCGCATCGGAGTGAGAACCTCCCTAATCTGCTCGTCGCGGGCCGCGCGGGCAGCGAATTCGAGCCCGAGGTGGCCGTGGCCGCTGTCTTGCACAATGTGCCGGGCGACCAGCGACGCCACTCGGGCGATCACCGCGGACAGGTCGTGTAGGTCGCGGATCTCCTCCCGCACGGTGGCCAGTTCGGTCGCGGCGCCGTCGCCGAGGATGGCGCCGAACAGTTCCTGCTTGCCGCCGAAGTTCGAGTAGACGGCACCCTTGGTGAAGCCGGCGCCTGCTGCGATGTCCTCGATGCGGGCGTCGGCGTAGCCGCGTTCGGTGAACACCCGCGCCGCCTCGGCCAGCAGCCGACGGCGTACCTCCTCACGCGGCAGGCGCCGGCTCGGGTTCCTCTGCTGATCGCTGTTCACGACACCTAGCATACCGAAAGTACTCAATACTTCCGGTATCGTACGTCGTGACTTGATCACCTTTCGGTTGCGGAGGACTCTTTGACGACAGCGACGACGACGTCCAGGCGAGGCGGCGGGCGCCAGAACTACATCGACTGGTTGCGTAACCTGGGCATCCTATTCCTTTTCCCTTACCACACGGCGCGGGTGTTCAACGACGATGCCTCGTTCTACGTCAAGGGCGAGGTGAACACCTTTTCCACCGTGCTGGTGCAGTTGTCCTACTGGTTCATGCCGCTGCTGTTCCTGCTGGCCGGCTCAGCCAGCTTCTACGCGCTCAAACGCAGGTCGGCGGGGCGCTACGTCAGCGAGCGAGCGTCCAGGCTGCTGGTGCCGCTGCTGTTCGGCGTGCTGGTCATCGTTCCGCCGCAGGCGTACTACGCCCTGCGGTTCCACCGCGGCTACGAGGACTCCTACGCCGCCTTTCTGTGGAGGTACTTCACCGACTTCTCCGACTGGTCAGAGTACGAGGGCGGGGTCTCACCGGCGCACCTGTGGTTCATCCTGTTCCTCTTCCTCATCTCGGCCGCCCTCGTTCAGCCGATGTTGGCTCTGGCCAGGCGGGGATACACGCCGAGGTGGTTGCGGCGGCCCCTGCCCGCCCTGTTGCCCGTCGCGCTGCTGACCGCGCTGTCGTACCTGCCGGAGGTGAGCGGGAAGAACATCTTCGTCTTCGCGACCTACTTCATGCTGGGCTTCCTTATCGCCACCGACGACTCGATCATGGACATGGTCGAGCGGTGGCGGCCGATGTTCCTGGCCCTGGCAGTGTGCGGGGCTGCGGGGGTTCTTCTGCTCGGCGGCCAGGAGACCCTGACGGCCACGGCCGTACGCGACCTTGCCTGCTGGACGGCGTTGCTGTCCATGCTCGGGTACGGCAGGCGACACCTCAACGGCGGGTCCAAGGCCGTGACGTACTGCAACGAGGCGGCCTTCCCCATGTACGTCCTGCACCAGACGTTCCTGGTCGCCGCAGGCTTCTACGTTCTACAGCACGCCGAGGCCGGGCCCTTGTCGTACGTGCTGATCATGATCGTATCGTTCGCGCTGAGCTTGATCACGTACGAGATCATGCGACGCTGGGGCCTCACCAGATTCATCCTCGGCCTCGGCCGACAGAAGCCGTCGGCCGTCGTCGGGTCCGGCTCAGCAGGCGGCGCGGTCCGCCCAAGCTAGATCGCGTTCCGCACACCTCCGAACCTCAGCCGTTCGCCAGCACTGCTCGGTGGACGGCGGCCGAGCGGGCGTCGCCTCAGGCAGCGCGCGGTGCAGAAGCTTGCTTGCGGTTCCATGACTGCGCGCTTTTCCATGTGAGGCGCCTGGTCATCCGCGCGATCGCGACAACGGTGCGCGACACGGCTGGTCAATTGGGCGGGCACCTTGGACCGGGTTGCGCTGCTCGCCGACCCAGGCGTTGTCAAGCCGTCTACCGAGCCAGTCTCCGTGACGGGCCCTCCCCCGAAGTGTGGACACCTTGAGTGCCGGATGATGGACATCCGGAGGCAAGGAGCTCCACGTGGCGATGAAGTCGTATCCGCCGGAGTTCAAGGCGGACGCCGTCGCGTTGTACCTGTCTGACCGAGCCGGACATACGCGTCGGTCGGCCGCGACCTGGGCGTGGACCCCGAGACGCTGCGCCTGTGGGTGCGTGAGGCGCGCGCGGATGCGCTAGTGCGGCATCAGCGCGGGCTACTGCTCCACGTAGGCGGCGAGATTCGTCAGGGAAGAGGCGAGCCCCGCGGCGTGGTCCTCCGCGGAGATGCCGTCCGGGACGTCCTCGGCAACGATGTCGACGCGCGCCCCCTCCTCGACCGCGGTGACCTCCCAGGTCATGGTCATCGTGCCGGCAAAGGCAGGATCATCGGAGACGAAGTCCACCGCCTGCACGACCTGCACGCCGGGGACGATATCGACGAAGCGAGCCTCGACGACGTCGGAATCCACGGTCGCCTTGCCGGGCGCACCAGACGCGTCGGAATAGGTCAGCACCAACCGGTACGACCCGCCCGGCCGGGCATCGAATCGCGTGAACCTGCCAGTCATACCGGCTGGAGGGAGCCATGCCATGAGCGCCTCGCGATCGACGAGGGCAGCCCAGACGCGATCGGGTGGCGCAGCGATCACCCGCGACGCTCCGTCCGTACGTGGCATGGCGCGACCCTACATCAGCCAGGGCTTCGCCGTGCACGGCCGCTGCATGACCATGCACCCGTCACCCGCTCGAAGGCGCCAGCGTCGAACAGGGCAAACGTCGCCTGACGCGGCACCAGGAGGCCAGGCCGCGGCGCGCGAGCGGGGTCGGCACGGCGGCCGCCCGAAGGTTTTCGATGACGACATGATCGCCTATGCCCGCAGCCTGCGCGCTCGCGGGCTGCCCGTGCCGCAGATCGCGGCCAAGCTGGTCATCCCCACCGGTAAGAACAAGGGCCGCCACCCCTCCCTGTCCAGGGTCTATCGCGTTCTGGACGGGGACGGCGAAGGCTGACGCCAGGCCTTGGAAGCCTCCAGGCGACGGACGTCCTGCCGCCGGCGCTGTCCTCACAGGAAGAAGGCCGATGGCCGGGACGGCGATCAGGGTGCCCAGCGCGATGGCCGACGCGATCTCCCGGGTGCTGGCGCGATGCTCGCGGCGGAGCCAGGCCAGGCAGTAGGCGGTGGACGGGATGGAGACGACGGCTGCGGTGACGGCGCCGGGTGAGTGTTCGCCCAGGAAGATCCAGGTGCTCAGGTGGAACAGGACGTTGACGCTGGACTGCCGCTGGAAGGCGGTGCCCAGCACCACCCAGGTGCTGTGCCGCCCGGATGCCGAGGCCTGCCAGGAGCACAGCCGGACCAGCAACATCAGCGGGATGTGGTAGGCGGCGAACGTGCCGGTGGTCTGGGACCGAAGTGGCGGCTGGCCCAGGCGGCGAAGCCTTGCAGTTCTTCCAGTGTGTGCGGGACGTAGACCCGAAGGGCGGCAGGAAGGGCCGGGCGCCGGGTGTGGCGGGCCCGGCCCGAACGGGGGCGGGGGTGGTGAGAGGGGATGCCATGGTCGTCTCCGGTAGGCGGGAGGGGCGTCGATGTGAAGCGATGCATCGCCGGAGCCTGCGGCGGGTCACCAGTCCAGTTCGTCGCAGCCGCGGTGGTCGGCCGGCTCCACTTGCAGCGTGGCGTGGGCCACCCCGTGGCGGTGGCGCAGCAGGTCGCGGGCCTGGTCCAAGACGGCGTGGTTGTCGCTGAGGTCCGCGGTGACCAGGTGGGCGGTGGCCACGTTCATACCGGAGGTCAGTGTCCACAGGTGCAGGTCGTGCACGTCGCGGACGCCGACGATGGCGGCCAGGTCCTTGGCCACGGCACCGGCGTCGATGCCCTCGGGTACGTGCTGGCCCAGCACAGCGAAGACCTGCCGTCCGAGTGAGATGGCGCGCACGGCGACGAAGACGCCGATGGCCAGCGCGACGAAGGTGTCCCAGAACGGCTGGCCGGTGGTGGAGACCAGCCAGCCGGCCGCGATGACGCCGAGCGAACCGGCGGTGTCGGCCACGACCTCGAGGTACGCGCCCTTGATGTTAAGGCTTTCGCCGGCTCCCGAGCGCAGCAGCAGCAGGGCCACGAGGTTGACGGCCAGGCCGATGGCGCCGACGACGAGCATGGGGCCGGAGGAGACCTCGGCACCGCCGCCGATGCGGCCGATGGCCTCGATGACGACGTAGAGCGCGACGCCGAACATCATGATCACGGCCAGCAGGGAGGCGAACACCTCGGCCCGGTAGGAGCCGTAACTGCGCCGGCCGGTGGTGTCCGGGCGGGTGGCGATCCTTGTGGCGACCAGGGCGGCGCCGAGGGTGACGACGTCGGCGGCCATGTGCCCGGCGTCCGACAGCAGGGCCAGGGAACCCGAGATGAGACCGTAGGCCAGCTCGACGACGAAGTAGGCGCCGATCAGGGCGAAGGAGGCCGCCAGCCGCCATCGGTGGCGGCTTCCCGCGTGCCCGTGTCCGTGTCCGGCGCCCATTACGGGGTTCCGTCGCGCTCGGGGTGGATGGCGTCGGTGTGCTCGGTGTGGGCGAGTGCCAGGTCGAGCAGCATCCGTACGTGCGGGTCCTCCAGCCGGTAGTAGGCCATCCGGCCGGAGCGGCGGGCGGCCACGATGCGGTGCGCGCGTAGCAGCCGCAGGGCGTGCGAGACGGCGGACTCGCTCTGTCCCGTCACCGCTGCGAGATCGCAGACGCACAGCTCGCCGTCCAGCAGCGCCACCAGGAGCCGCAGCCGGCTGGGGTCCGACAGCAGGCTGAAGACATCGGCCGTGTCGGTCAGGTCCTCGGCGGCGGGCATCCGTTCGCGTACGGCGGTCACGCGGTCGGCGTCGACCACCTTGACGGTGCAGCCGTCCACGATCAACACACTTTCATTTGAAGATCTATTCATATGGGCAAGATAATGGCCGGCGGGGAGCGCCTGTCAAGAGCGCCCTCGGCTCACCGGAACCGGGTTCGTCCGCAGATGTCCTTCAGGGCGGCCGCCAGCCGGTCCCACGTCGGCTGCGCCTGCCGCACCCAGCGGTCGCGCAGGAAGAACAGGCGGGCCTGTTTGACCTTCGCCCTCAAGGTTTCGTGGAAGTCCAGGGCGGTGTCCACGGTCAGGCGCGGCGCGACGTTCAGGGCGCCGGAGCCGCTCGGGGGTGACGTCGTGCGGCACGGTCAGCGCCTCGGCCGCGGCGGGACGGATCACGGCACCGGCGCCAGCGCGCCGACCCCGATGCCGTCGTGGCGAGGGCTACTACACACGTGTATAGTGAAATATCCGATTGTGTAGGAGTGTGATGATGGCCAGGATCGAGGCAGACCTGGAAGATCTGACGGCTCGCGCCCGCATCAGGGACGCCGCGCTGCGGCAGATCGGTGAGCACGGGTTCGAAAGGGCGACGATCCGCGGCATCGCCGACGCTGCGGGGGTCTCCTCGGGGCTGGTGCGCCACCACTTCGGCTCCAAACAGGCGCTGCGGGAGGCGTGCGACGACTATCTCCTCAAGGAGATGCGCCGGCTGGGCGACGAGACACGCGCCGACTCCACACCTGCCGACGTGAACCCGGTCGGCTCCGCGCTGGCCGCGTTCGGGCCGTACCAGCGGTATCTCGCGCGGGCCCTGGCCGAGGGGTGGGCGGCGCCGCTGTTCGACGAAATGGTCCAGGTGTACGAGGAATGGCTGGCGGAGGTCGACAAGTCTCGCCCTGATCCCCCGTACGCCAGTCGCAAGGCCCGCGCGACCGTCGCTACCGCGATGAGTCTGGTCGTGCCGATACTGTACCAGCACGTCTCCCGCGGGCTGGGCGTCGACCTGGCCACCCCGGAGGGCGCGCACCTACTCGCGCTGGTCCTCCTCGACATCCACTCCCACCCGGTGCTCACTCCGGAGATGGCCGCCTCGCTGCGCGAGGCCCTCGAAAAGATCCACGACAAGACACCCCAACCACGCTTTTAGGAGTGCGATATGACTGAGGGCGCCATCGAGCTCCCCTGGACGGCGCGTACCACCTGCCCCCGCCTCTTCGATCCGCGCTTGCGGCCCTCCGGGTCCCGCTGGGAGGGCGCCAGCTGGGCGTCCAGGTGCGCGGCGCCACCGTGGACGTCCAGCGCACACGGCACGGCCGGGTTAAGCTCACGCCGAGGCCGCACCGGCGTCCTGATGGGGCACGGCCGACAGCACGATGTCGACCAGGATCGGCGCGACCAGCCCCAAGCCGATGCCGCCGAGCAGCAGTCCCGGCACCAGGTACCAGCCGTTCAGCGCGTCCCCCGCCAGGACGACCGTGCCGATCAGCGCCACCATGGCGGCGGTCAGCGCCGACGCGCCGAAGGCCGCCAGCCGGCCCGGCCGTCGCGGCGAGCCGCACTGCCAGGCCCGAGGTCACGGCCATCCCCAGCGGCCAGGCCAGGAAGGTGGCCGACCGACCCTGTGGCCTGCGCTGCGCACCATGGGCCGGACCAGCTCACTCGACCAAGCTGTCTTGCTTGGTATGCGAGTACGTTGCCCGTCGCCGGAAGGTCGGTCACACGAGTCGGTCGGCTGTGGCCCGCATCAGCAGGTAGGGGATCATCCGCCTGTGCACCGGTGCGACGAGCACCCAGACCAGCCACCCTGCCCTGCGAAGGTACGCCGAAAAGCAGGAACCAACGGACCGGCGGTGGCGCGTCCTGTAAGACCGCCCGGGCCCACTGCTCGGGTGATCGCGTCTCGCTGATGGTGACTTCGAAGGCGTCCTCATAATCGGCTGCCCCTGTCGCGGGGATTCGCCGCACTCGATACCGCTTTCGCACATCCCCTCCTTGCTGAACACGTGTACATTAGAAGCGTTATTGAACACGCGTCAAGTAAGCTGGCGACCATGAGCGAGGGAAGACGACGGCTGACCCCGCACGAGCGGCGCAGCCAACTGCTCGACGTCGGCGCCGAGATGTTCGCTCGTCACTCTTACGAGGATGTGCACATGGAGGGCATCGCGGCACGTGCCGGCGTATCCCGTGGGCTCCTATACCGCTACTTCTCCACCAAGCGCGACCTGTTCGCAGCGATCTTCGAGCGCGACAGCGAGCGACTGCTGGCCTCCAGCCCGATCGATCCCGCGTTGCCAATGGCAGAGCAGGTGAAGGCGGGGCTCGACGCCCACCTGGACTACTTCACCACACACCGCAACAACATCCTCACAGCCAACCGCGGCGCACTGGCCGGTGACCCGACCGTCCAGGAGATCGTCTCCGACGAACTCGCCACTCTCCGCGCCCGCCTTCTCGATGCGCTGGGTGGCCATGGCCGCAACAGGCACGTAACGTCGATCGCGCTGCATGGCTGGCTGGCGTTCGTCCGAGCCGTATGCGTCGAATGGCTGGAGGGCTCGCCGCTGTCGCGGGACGAGATACGCGAACTGTGCATCCGCAACCTCGCCAGCCTCTTCCCCGAGCACATCGAGCCGGCGGCGGCTCCATCCGAATGAACATGCACCGGGTAGGTCCAGGCCCGTCGCAATGGGCGACGATCCCACGCCAGCAACGTCGCCGGGGTGACCAGACGATGAGCGCGCAGCACCGCCGGCAACCACCGGGCCAGCGCCGCGAGAACGGCCCGATGAGCCCAGTCCGGCTTTGGGCGCCCGACCTGACGCCATGGTCTCGGTAACGTGCTGGTTCATCGTGACCGCCCGCTGCGGAGCCCGCTCGTACGTGGTGGCCGCTCCGCAGTTCGTTGCGCGGTATGCCGAGCACCGGATCGCTCACCGATCACGGTGGCGGGACCGCGCCGGATTCACACCGGCTTCCTCGTTCCGCCGTCGCCTACGTCGGACATCGACTCATATGCGCACCTTGCCCGGTAGCTGCTGGGGTGCATTGACGCGAACGGGAGGAAAGGATACGTTCCGGTAGATTTCACGGTTGTCCAAGGGAAATCCGGTGAGATGCCGGTGCGGACGCGCCACTGTATCCGGGACGTGGATCCCGGGAGCCAGGTCGCTTGGCAACCGTGACCTCGTATGGGACGCGTCACCCGAGGAGGCTCGTATGAGTGGTTTGACCACTCCGTCCACCATTCCCTTTCCACGCCTGCGCCCCTGGCTGCTGGCGGTGCCTGTGCTGCTGCTCGTCGCTTACCTGGTCCTGATGGACAATGGCGCGGTCTCCCAGACGGGCGCCTTCCTGCACGAGCTGATGCACGACGGGCGGCATCTGCTCGGCGTGCCCTGTCACTAGGGGTCGGGATGGTACGCACTTTCCTGGTCAGAGGTCTGCTCGTGGGACTACTGGCCGGACTGGTCGCGGGCGGATTCGCCTTCGCCTTCGGGGGGCCGCGCGTCGACGCGGCGATCGCCCTGGAGGAGGCCGCGGCCCAGGCCGAGGCGCCGGAGCCCGCCGCCGCTGAGGAAGCCGGGCACAGCCACGGCGACGAGGCCGAGGTCAGCAGGCCGGCGCAGAAGGCCGGGCTCTTCCTCGCCACCGGACTCTACGGGCTGGCCGTGGGCGGCGTGTTCGCGCTCGTGTTCACGGGCCTGCGAGGACGGGTGGGACCGCGCTCCGACGGGCTGCTGGCGCTCGCCGCGGCCGGAACGGCCTTCGTCGCGGTCATCCTCGTGCCCTTCGTGAAGTATCCGGCCAACCCGCCGGCAGTGGGTGACCCCGAGACGATCAACAGCCGTACGGTGCTCTACCTCGTGATGATCCTCGTCGGGCTGGCGGCGACGGCGATCGCCGTGTCCACCGCCCGCCGGGTCACCGCGGATCCGTGGGCCCGCTGGGTGGCGGCGGTCATCGGCTTTCTCGTCCCCGTGGGTGGGGCCTGGGCGCTGCTGCCGACGGTCGACGAGGTGGCCGACGGCTTCCCCGCCACGCTGTTGTGGGAGTTCAGGCTCGCCTCGATCGGCACCCAGCTCGTCTTCTGGGCGGCCTTCGGCGTGCTGTTCGGCTGGGCGAGCGAGCGGGCGGCGCAGCGTACGAACGGCGTTCCGATGAGCGCCGCCGCGCCGAGCTGAGCGGGGTGCTGTTCGTCCGGCACGCCACGACGCCCGGCATGCGCGCCGCGCGCTTTCCGGCCGACGAGGACGCCGACACGGCGGATCTGGCCAGAGCCGCCACACTCAGCCCGGCGGTCGCCGGAGTGGTGGCGTGGGCCGCTCCTGCCCCCGCGGCACTGCAGACCGCCGCCGCCCTCGGGCTGGACGCGCGGGTCGCCCCGGCGCTCGCGGAGGCGGACTGCGGCCGATGGCGCGGCCTGCCGTACGAGCGAGTCGCGCGGGAGGAGCCGGACGAGCTGGCGAGCTGGCTCGCCGACCCGCACGCGGCTCCGCACGGCGGCGAGAGCCGGGCCGCACGCGCGGTCAGGGTGGCGGCCTGGCTCGACTCCGTCCGGGAGGAACCCGGCGGGGTCGTCGTGTGCGACGCGGGCGCCATTCGGGCCGTGCTCGGGCACGCCCTGGGGCTGGACCCGTCGAGTGCCGGCCGCTTCGATCTGGCTCCTCTGTCCACCACTGAGCTGGCCGTCACGCGGGAGGGCTGGCGGGTGGCTCATGTCAACCGGAAGGTTCTGTTTTGATCGTCACCTACCCGTTCAGCGCCGTCGTCGGGCTTGCTGACCTGAAGCTGGCGCTGGTGCTCAACGCGGTCTCGCCCCGGGTGGGCGGGGTGCTCGTACGCGGTGAGAAGGGCACCGCGAAGTCCACGATCGTGCGTGCGCTGGCGGCCCAGCTGCCCGCCGTGGACGTGGTGCCCGGCTGCCGGTTCGCCTGCGATCCGGGCGCGCCCGACTCCGAATGCCCGGACGGACCCCACGAGCCCGGCGCCGGTGGCGTGAGCCGCCCGGCCGTGCTGGTGGAGCTGCCGGTAGGGGCGTCGGAGGACCGCCTGGCCGGCTCGCTCGACGTGGAACGGGCGCTGACGGAGGGGGTGAAGGCGTTCGAGCCGGGCCTGCTGGCAGCCGCGCATCGCGGCGTGCTGTACGTCGACGAGGTGAACCTGCTGCACGACCACCTCGTCGACCTCCTCCTCGACGCGGCCGCCCTGGGCAGGTGCTACGTGGAGCGCGAGTCGGTGTCGGTCCGGCACGCCGCCCGGTTCCTGCTGGTCGGCACCATGAACCCGGAGGAAGGCGAGCTGCGTCCGCAGCTCCTGGACAGGTTCGGGCTGACGGTCGAGGTGAAGGCGTCCCGCGACCCTGAGGAACGCGCGGAGGTCATCCGCCGGCGGCTGGCTTTCGACACCGACGCGGAGGCGTTCGCGGCACGCTGGGCGGAGGAGGAGTCGGCGCTGGCGGACCGGATCGCGGGCGCGCGGGCCCGGGTGCCGGGCGTGCGGTTGCCGGACGCCCGGCTGAGGCAGATCGCGACGGTGTGCGCGGCGTTCGAGGTCGACGGGCTGCGGGCCGACCTAGTCACGGCCAACGCCGCCCTTGCCCACGCCGCCTGGCAGGGGCGGGACACGGTGACCACCGAGGACGTGCGGGCGGCGGCCCGCCTGTCGCTGCCGCACCGGCGGCGGCGCGACCCGTTCGACGCGCCGGGGCTGGATGAGGCTCTGCTCGACGAGCTGCTGGAGCGTACGTCGCAGGACGCCGGGCCAGGCGACGGCGGCCCCGACGGCGAAGGTCCCGCCGGGCCCCCGCCGGACGGAAGCGATGGGCCGCCGTCAGGCGGGACCGACGGCCCGCCGTCGGAGGGAAGCGATGGGCCGCCGCCGGACGGGAGCGAGCCACCGCCGCCGTCGAGTGGGAACGAGGGACCGCTCTCGGGGAGCCCCGAGGACGCCGGGCGGGCACCGGAGACACCCGCCGGCGAGGGGCGACAGGACAGCAGCTTCCCGGACCCGGGAGACGAGGACGCGGGAGGGACGACGTCCGGCATCGGCGTGCGGGTGGCCGGCGTAGGGGCTCCGCACCGGGTGCCGCTGCTGGAGGTGCCGGGGATCGGCGAGGGAGCGGCCGGTCGGCGGTCGCGCTCACGGACCCGGCACGGTCGGGGCACCGGGGCCCGCCGTCCCTCCGGCCGGCTGCGCGACCTGCACGTGACTGCGACGATGCTGGCCGCGGCGCCGCACCAGCGCGGGCGCGGGCGCACCGGCCCCGGACTGGTGCTGCGTGCGGACGATCTGCGCGAAGTGGTACGCGAAGGCCGGGAGGGCAACCTCGTGCTGTTCGTGGTGGACGCGAGCGGCTCGATGGCGGCGCGCAAGCGGATGAGCGCGGTCAAGACTGCTGTGCTGAGCCTGCTGCTGGACGCCTATCAGCGGCGCGACAAGGTCGGCCTGATCACGTTCCGGGGTGCGGGCGCGGAGGTGGCGCTGCCCCCGACCTCGTCGGTGGACGCGGGCGCGGCGCGGTTGCGTTCGCTGCCGACCGGCGGGCGCACCCCGCTGGCGGCGGGACTGCTGCGCGCGGCGGACGTGTTGCGCGTGGAGCGGCTGCGTGACCCGGCCAGGCGTCCGCTGCTGGTGCTGGTGACCGACGGGCGCGTCACGGCGGGTGGAGACGTGGACCGGGCGGCCTCCCTGCTGGAGGGCACGGCCTGCGTGGTCGTGGACTGCGAGAGCGGGCCGGTCCGGCTCGGTCTGGCGGTCAGGCTGGCGTCCCGGTTGCGGGCACGGCTCGTCTCCCTCGATGCGCTGGCCGATCTCGGCGGCCTCGTTCGTGACTACAGGAAGGCGGTCTGAGATGCCGCAGGGAAAGCCCTCGGTCGTCCCCGACGACGGTCTGACCACCCGGCAGCGGCGTACCAGGCCGCTGCTGATCGTCCACACCGGCCCCGGCAAGGGCAAGTCGACGGCCGCCTTCGGGATGGCGTTGCGGGCCTGGAACCAGGGCTGGCCGGTCGGGGTGTTCCAGTTCGTGAAGTCGGCCAAGTGGCGCATCGGCGAGGAGCGGGCCCTCAAGGTGCTCGGCGACAGCGGCGAGGGCGGCTTGGTGACCTGGCACAAGATGGGTGAGGGCTGGTCGTGGATCCAGCGCCCCGGCTCGGAGGAGGATCATGCGGCCGACGCCCGGGAGGGGTGGGAGCAGATCAAGCGCGATCTCGCGGTCGAGACGTACCGCTTCTACGTGCTGGACGAGTTCACGTACCCGCTGAAGTGGGGCTGGCTGGACCTGGACGACGTGCTGGAGACGCTCACCGGCAGGCCGGGCGGCCAGCATGTGGTGGTCACGGGCAGGGACGCCCCCGACCGGCTGATCGAGGTCGCCGATCTGGTGACGGAGATGGGCAAGGTACGTCATCCCATGGACGCCGGGCAGAAGGGCCAGAAGGGCATCGAGTGGTAGTGCCTCGGCTGGTCGTCGCGGCGCCGTCGTCGGGCAGCGGCAAGACCACGGTGGCCACCGGGCTGATGGCGGCACTGCGGGCCCGCGGCCTCAAGGTCTCGCCGCACAAAGTGGGGCCCGACTACATCGATCCCGGCTATCACGCGCTGGCCACTGGGCGTCCTGGCCGCAACCTGGATCCGTGGCTGGTGGGCGAGGGACGCGTCGCGCCGCTGTTCCTGCACGGGGCGGCAGGGTGCGACGTGGCTGTGGTCGAGGGTGTGATGGGGCTGTTCGACGGCAGGGGTGACACGGACTTCGCCTCGACCGCGCACGTCGTCAGGCTGCTGGACGCCCCGGTGGTCCTGGTCGTGGACGCGGCCCGGCAGAGCCGGTCGGTGGCGGCCGTGGTGCATGGATTCGTCACGTTCGACCCTCGGGTGCGGGTCGCCGGCGTGGTGCTGAATCAGGTGGGCTCCGACCGGCACGAAGTGCTGTGCCGCGCCGCGCTCGCGTCGGCGGGGGTGCCGGTGCTGGGCGCGATCCGCCGTGACGACGCCGTCTCGACGCCGTCCAGGCATCTGGGACTGGTGCCCGCGGCCGAGCGCGAAGCGGCGGCGGTGGCCGCGGTGGACCGGCTGGGCGCGCAGGTGGCCCGCTCGTGCGACCTCGATGCGCTGGTACGGCTGGCGCGATCGGCCCCGCCGCTGGACGCGGCGCCATGGGAGCCTGAGCCGGGTGCCGCCGGGCCCGGGCCGGTGGTGGCCGTGGCGGGCGGAGCGGCGTTCACCTTCGGCTACGCCGAGCATGTTGAGCTGCTGCGGGCGGCCGGCGCGGAGGTCGCGGTGTTCGACCCGTTGCGTGACGAGAAGCTGCCTGACGGGACCGCTGCACTGGTCGTCGGCGGCGGGTTCCCCGAGATGTACGCCGCCGAGCTGGCCGCCAACGCGCCGCTGCGCGAGCAGGTGGCGGCCTTCCGCGGGCCGATCGCGGCCGAGTGCGCCGGGCTGCTCTACCTGTGCGAGGAGCTGGACGGGCAGCGCATGTGCGGGCGGGTGCCGGGGCGGGCACGGATGACGCCTCGGCTGACGCTCGGCTATCGGGACGCGGTCGCGCTTAGGCGATCGCCGCTGACGAGGGCGGGCGAGCGCTTCCGAGGCCACGAGTTCCACCGCACGGTCGTCGGCCTCCCGGGCGAGCCGCTGTTCCGCTGGAAGGGCGGCGCCGACGGGTTCGGCGACGCCCTCGTGACCGCGTCCTACCTGCACCTGCACTGGGCCGGAGCCCCCGGCCTGGCTCAGCGGCTTGTGTCGTCCTCCAGGTCGCCCTCGGTCTTGAGGTAGACCTCCTGCAGGCCGCGCAGGAGGTCCGGGTCGGGGTGCTCCCACATGCCGCGCTCGGCGGCTTCGAGCAGCCGCTCGGCGATGCCGTGCAGCGCCCACGGGTTCGACTCGGCCATGAACGCCCGGTTCTCCCGGTCCAGCACGTACGTCTCGGTGAGCTTGTCGTACATCCAGTCGGCCATCACGCCGGCGGTGGCGTCGTAGCCGAACAGGTAGTCGACGGTCGCGGCCAGCTCGAAGGCGCCCTTGTAGCCGTGCCGCCGCATCGCGGCCAGCCATCGGGGGTTGACGACCCTGGCGCGGAAGATGCGTGAGGTCTCCTCCGACAGGGTGCGGGTGCGTACGGCGTCGGGGCGGGTGCTGTCGCCCACGTATGCGGCGGGAGCCTTGCCGGTGAGCGCGCGGACGGTGGCGATCATGCCACCGTGGTACTGGAAGTAGTCGTCGGAGTCGGCGATGTCGTGCTCGCGGGTGTCGACGTTCTTGGCGGCCACGGCGATCCGGCGGTAGGCGTCCTCCATCTGCCGGCGGGCGGCGACGCCGTCGAGGTCGCGACCGTAGGCGAAGCCGCCCCACGCCGCGTACACCTCGGCCAGGTCGGCGTCGTCGCGCCAGTTGCGGCTGTCGATGAGCGGTAGCAGCCCGGCCCCGTACGCGCCGGGCGCCGAGCCGAAGATGCGCATCGTCGCCTGACGCTCGTCGCCGCCGCTCTGGCGGGCGTGGGCGCGCACGTAGTTCTCCTCGTCCGGCTCGTCCAACCCGGCGGCCAGCCGTACGGCGTCGTCGAGCATGCCCACCACGTGCGGGAAGGCGTCGCGGAAGAAACCGCTGATACGGACGGTCACGTCGATCCTGGGGCGGCCGAGCTCGGCGAGCGGGATGGGCTCCAGGCTCGTGACGCGGCGCGACGCCTCGTCCCATTCGGGGCGGATGCCGAGCAGGGCCAGCACCTCGGCCACGTCGTCACCCGCCGTGCGCATGGCGCTGGTGCCCCAGACGGACAGGCCGACGGAGCGCGGCCACTCCCCCGTGTCGGCGTGATAGCGCTCCAGCAGCGAGCCCGCCATCGCCTGCCCGGTCTCCCAGGCCAGCCTGCTCGGGACCGCCCGGGGATCGACGGAGTAGAAGTTGCGGCCGGTCGGCAGCACGTTGATCAGGCCGCGCATCGGCGAACCGCTCGGCCCGGCGGGCACGTAGCCGCCGTCCAGAGCGTGCAGGAGGTGGTCGAGTTCGTCGGTGGTACGGGCTAGGCGCGGCACCACCTCGGTGGCGGCGAACGTCAGGATGCTGGTGACCAGCTCCATCCTGTTGGCCGGCACCGCACGGGCGACCTCCGGCGCGGCGTCCGGCGCCCAGCCCCGCTCCTCCATCTGCTCGATCAGCGCGCGGGCGACGGCCTCGGCCCGGTCCACGCCGCCCAGCGCGGCCGTGCCGTCCTCGGCCAGCCCGAGCGCCTCGCGCAGGCCGGGCAGCGTCTCCCGGCCCGACCACATCTGTCGGGCGCGCAACATGGCCAGCACCAGATCCACCCGGACCTGGCCGGTCGGCGCCTGCCCGAGCACGTGCAGGCCGTCGCGGATCTGCGCGTCCTTCACCTCGCACAGCCACCCGTCCACGTGCAGGATGAAGTCGTCGAACTCGCTGTCGTGCGGCCGGTCGGCCAGTCCGAGGTCGTGGTCGAGCCGGGCGGCCTGGATCAGCGTCCAGATCTGCGCCCGGATGGCGGGCAGCTTGGCCGGGTCCATGGCGGCGATGGTGGCGTGCTCGTCGAGGAGCTGTTCCAGCCGGGCGATGTCGCCGTAGGTGTCGGCGCGGGCCATCGGCGGCACCATGTGGTCGACCAGCACCGCGTGCGCCCGCCGCTTGGCCTGGGTGCCCTCACCCGGGTCGTTGACCAGGAACGGGTAGATCAGCGGCAGGTCGCCGATGGCGGCGTCGGTGCCGCAGGCGGCCGACATGCCGGCCGACTTGCCCGGCAGCCATTCCAGGTTGCCGTGCTTGCCCACGTGCACCATCGCGTGCGCGCCGAACTCGGCTGAGAGCCAGCGGTAGGCGGCCAGGTAGTGGTGGCTCGGAGGCAGATCGGGGTCGTGGTAGATGGCGATCGGGTTCTCGCCGAATCCGCGCGGCGGCTGCACCATCACCACCATGTTCCCGGCGCGCAGCGCGGCCAGCACGATGTCGCCTTCGTGCACGAACAACTCGCCCGGCGGCGGCCCCCAGTGCCGTTCCATGCCGGCCCGCAACTCCTCGGGCAGGGTCCGGTACCAGCGCTCGTAGGAGGCGGCGGAGATGCGTACCGGGTTGCCCGCGAGGTGCTTCTCGGTCAGCCAGTCCTGGTCCTGGCCGCCGGCGGCGATGAGCGCGTGGACGAGCGCGTCGCCGTCCTGCTCGGCCACCCCGGGAAAGCCGTCGCCCAGGTCGTAGCCCGCCTCGGCCAGCCGGGCCAGCAGCCGCACGGTGCTGACCGGGGTGTCCAGGCCCACGGCATTGCCCACCCGGGAGTGCTTGGTGGGGTACGCCGACAGCATCACGACCAGACGGCGCTCGGCGGGAGGGGTGTGCCGAAGCAGGCCGTGCCGTACGGCGATGCCCGCCACCCGGGCGGCCCGCTCGGCGTCGGCGGCGTAGACGGTGAGCCCGTCCTGGTCGATCTCCTTGAACGAGAACGGCACCGTGATGATCCGCCCGTCGAACTCCGGGATCGCCACCTGCGAGGCCGCGTCGAGCGGCGAAAGCCCGTCGTCGTTGTCCTCCCACGCCTGCTTCGAGGCGGTCAGGCAGAGACCCTGCAGGATCGGCACGTCCAGCGCGGCGAGCGCGCCGACGTCCCACGCTTCGTCGTCACCCCCGGCGCCCGCCGTGGCCGGGCGGGAGCCGCCCGCCGCGAGCACGGTCACCACCAGCGCGTCGGCCGCGTCCAGCGTGGCGAGCAGCTCGGGCTCCGCCGTGCGCAGCGAGGAGCAGTAGACCGGCAGCGCCTGGCCGCCCGCTGCCTCGATGGCCGCGCAGAGCGTCTCGACGAAGGCGGTGTTGCCGGCCACGTGGTGCGCGCGGTAGTACAGCACGCCCACCACCGGTCCACTCCGGGAACCGGTCTCGCGTTCCAGCCGTCCCCAGGAGGGCGCCGGTGCGGGCGGCGCGAACCCGTGCCCCGTCAGCAGGACGGTGTCCGACAGGAACGCGTGCAGCTCGGCCAGGTTCGCCGGCCCGCCCTGGGCCAGGTAGGCGTGTGCTTCGGCGCAGACGCCGCCGGTGACCGTGGACAGCTCCATCAGCTCGGCGTCCGGGGCTTGCTCCCCGCCGAGGACCACGACCGGGCGCGGCTGCGCCAGCAGCGCGTCCAGGCCCTCTTCCCAGGCCCTGCGTCCGCCCAGCAGGCGGACGATGACCAGATCGACGCCTTCCAGCAGCTCCGGCAGATCGTCGGCCGCCAGCCTGGCGGGGTTGCCCCATCGGTAGGCCGTGCCGCTGGCCCGGGCGCTCAGCAGGTCTGTGTCGGAGGTCGAGAGCAGCAGAACGGTATGGCTGTCGCCAGGCACGGCGCATCCTCCCTCGGGGTCCTCGCCCCGGTCGCCGGTGTCGCGACGGCAGGAGTCTCCTGGCTCCCGGATCGGCGCTCACCCCGGCCTTCCCACCCGTCGCCGGGTAGTGGCCTGTGGTGGGGTTCGCTCCCCGGTCACAGTGGCGGGACCGCGCCGGTTTCGCACCGGCTTCCTCCCTTTGCCATCGCCTACCCGGGAGCCTACGACAGGAGTCACCCTCGCCAGAAGTGGCGTTACCATCCTCTTCGTGTCCATAGCCGACTTTTCCGGACGGGTACGCCCTGACGCCTGTCCGGGAGCGCTACAGGTGCACGAGGCCGCCGACGGCCCGCTGGCCCGCGTCCGCCTGCCCGGCGGCGCCGTGACCCCTGCCCAGCTCCGTGAGATCGCGGCCTGCGCGGATGAACTCGGCTCGGGGGTGATCGAGCTCACCTCGCGCGCTAACGTGCAGGTACGTGGTCTGCGCTCGGCGTCCGCTTTCGCCGGGCGGATCGCGGCGGCGGGCCTGCTGCCGTCCGCCGCGCACGAACGGGTCCGCAACATCGTCGGATCGCCGTTGAGCGGGCGGGGCTCCGGAGGGTTGCTCGACACGCAACCGATGGCGGATGCCCTCGACCAGGCGCTGTGCTCACGTGCGCGCCTTGCCGAGTTGCCTGGACGGTTCTTGTTCGCGCTGGACGACGGCACGGGAGACGTGACCGGGCTCGGCGGGGACGTCACGTTCGCAGCCGTGAGCGCGCGCGAGGGGCGATTGCTGCTGGCGGGCTCGGGCTGCGGGCTCGCCGCGCGTCCGGACTCCGCGATTCCTCTGATGCTCGCCGCGGCCGGGGCGTTCCTCGACGAGCGGGCCTCGCAGGCCGAAGGCCGGGCCCCCGCATGGCGGATCCACGAACTGAAGGACGGCCCCCAGCGGGTCGCCACTCGCCTGAACGGTCTCACAGCTGAGCCGCCTCATGACCCCGGCGGCTTGCACGAGGCAACCAGTCAGGCCGCACCGGTTCACGTGCGCGATTCACGCGCCGGACACATCTCCCAGCGGGACGGCCGGATCGCGCTGGAAGCCCTGGTTCCGCTCGGCCGCTTGACGCCCGCCCAGGCTGTGGCTCTCGCGGACGGCGGAACCGCGGTGCGGCTCACTCCCTGGCGGACCGCCGTACTGCTGGACCTGTCCCCCGGGGAAGCGGATCGCGCGGCGAGCACGATCGAGGAGGCCGGGCTCGTCGTCGACCCGGCGTCGCCATGGGCCGGCGTCACCGCCTGCACCGGCCGTCCGGGCTGCGCCAAATCGCTGGCCGACGTCCAGGCCGACGCCCGGCGCTGGGTGAACAGCCTGGACGCCGCTCCGCCCACGCCCGTGCACTGGGCCGGCTGCGAGCGCCGCTGCGGACTCCCACGCGGCCAAGTCATCCAGATGATCGCCACCGAAGACGGTTACCAGGAAAGGCAGCAGTGAGCGACTACATCCGCGACGGCGCCGAGATCTACCGGCAGTCGTTCGCCACCATCCGCGCCGAGACCGACCTCACTCGCATGCCGCCCGATGTCGCGCAGGTGGCGGTGCGGATGATCCACGCCTGCGGGATGACCGACCTGGTCGCCGACCTCGACTGGTCACCCGCCGTGGTCGTCCGGGCCAGGGAGGCGCTGCGCCGTGGCGCGCCCGTGCTGTGCGACGCCATGATGGTCGCTTCGGGCGTGACCAGGAGCAGGCTGCCCGCCGCCAACGAGGTGCTCTGCACGCTCGGCGAGCCCGGTGTGCCCGAGCTGGCCGAACGGCTCGGCACCACCCGAAGCGCCGCCGCCCTCGAACTGTGGCGCGACCGTCTCGACGGCGCGGTGGTGGCGATCGGCAACGCGCCCACCGCCCTGTTCCGCCTGCTGGAACTGGTCGCCGAGGGCGCGGGCAGGCCCGCGGCGGTGCTCGGCATCCCCGTGGGGTTCATCGGAGCGGCCGAGTCCAAGCGAGCGCTGGTGGAAAGCGACCTGGACCACCTGGTGGTGCGCGGCCGTCGCGGCGGCAGTGCGATGACGGCGGCGGCGCTCAACGCCCTCGCGAGCGGGACGGAGTGAGTGCGATGACGGGACGGCTGTACGGGGTCGGCCTCGGTCCCGGCGACCCTGAGCTGGTAACGGTCAAGACCGCCAGGCTGATCGGCGAGGCGGACGTGATCGCCTACCACGCGGCCCGGCACGGACGCAGCATCGCCCGCTCGATCGCGCTGCCGTACATGAAGGAAGGGCAGATCGAGGAACTCCTGCTCTACCCGCTGACCACGGAGACGACCGACCATCCCGGCGGCTACCAGGGCGCGCTCGACGACTTCTACGCCGACTGCGCCGAACGGCTGGCCGCGCACCTGGAGGCCGGCCGCACAGTGGTCGTGCTGGCGGAGGGCGACCCGCTGTTCTACGGCTCCTACATGCACATGCACAAGCGGCTCGCCCACCGCTACCCGACGGAGGTGGTGCCCGGGGTCACGTCCGTCAGCGCGGCCTCCGCCGTGCTGGGCCGTCCGCTGGTGGAGCGCGACGAGGTGCTCACCGTGCTGCCGGGCACGCTGCCCGCCGGGGAGCTGGCGGAGCGGCTGCGCGGCACCGACTCCGCCGCGGTGCTCAAGCTGGGCCGGACGTTCACGAAGGTCCGCGACGCCCTGGCCGAGGCCGGGCGTCTCGACGACGCCTGGTACGTCGAGCGCGCCACCATGGACGACGAGCGGGTCGCGCCGCTCAAGGACGTCGACGCGGACGGTGTGCCGTACTTTTCGCTGGCGTTGCTGGCCAGCCCGGCGGAGCGGACCTTCGTACCCGAGCCGGCGGCGACCGAGGGACGGGGCGAGGTGACCGTGGTCGGCCTCGGCCCGGCCGGGCGGGCGTGGCTCACGCCGGAGGCGCAGGAGGCGCTGGCGGTGGCGACGGACCTGGTCGGCTACGGCCCGTACGTGGACCGGGTGGCGCCGAACCCGCGCCAGCACCGCCACCGTACCGACAACCGGGTGGAGGCCGAACGGGCCAGGCACGCGTTGGAGCTGGCCCGCGAAGGGGCGCGGGTGGCCGTGGTGTCCTCTGGCGATCCCGGCGTGTTCGCCATGGCGAGCGCGGTCCTGGAAGCGGCGGGCGACTTCCCCGACGTGCCGGTGCGGGTCGTCCCCGGGCTGACCGCCGCGCAGGCGGTGGCCAGCAGGGTCGGCGCTCCCCTGGGCCATGACTACTGCGTGCTGTCGCTGTCGGACCTGCTCAAGCCGTGGGAGGTGGTGGCCGAGCGGCTGTCGGCCGCGGCTCGGGCGGATCTGGTGCTGGCGATCTACAATCCGGCCTCGCGCAGCCGTACCTGGCAGCTCGGCGCGGCCCGTGACCTGCTGCTGGAGCACCGCGACACCGCCACCCCGGTGGTGATCGGCCGCAACGTCGGCGGCGAGCAGGAGAGCGTCACCGTCACCACGCTCGATGAGTTCGATCCCTCTCAGGTCGACATGCGCTGTCTGCTGATCATCGGTTCCTCGACGACCCGTGTCACGGATCGCGGCGTCGTCTACACCCCCCGCCGCTACCCCTGAGCCCAGGCGGCCGCCACGGCCACGGCGTCCACCACCCGGACGCCCGGGGGTGGAGGCGGCCGGTCCACCATGATCACTGGCAGCCCGAGCTCGCGCGCCGCCGCCAGCTTGGCGGCCGTCATCTCACCGCCGCTGTCCTTGGTGACCAGCACGTCCAGCCGGTGCTCCCGGATGAGGGCCCGCTCCCCCTCGACCGTGTACGGGCCGCGATCGAGCAGCACGTGCATGTTGGCCGGGACGGGCGCGTCGGGCGGGTCGACCGACCTGGCCAGCAGCCACACCCCGGACAGCCCGGTGAAGACCGGCAGGCTCCGGCGGCCGGTCGTGAGGAACACCCGCTCCACAGGCATGCCGGCCAGCCTGGCAGCCGCCTCTTCCAGGGAGGGGACCCGCTGCCAGGCGTCACCCGGGCCCTCATGCCAGCCCGGCCTGCGCAGGAGGAGCAGCGGCACGCCGTTCCGCGCCGAAGCCTCGGCCGCGGAGGCCGACATCCGCGCCGCGAACGGATGCGTCGCATCCACCACGGCATCGATCCGCTCGGCGGCCAGCCAGTCGGCCAGCCCGTCCGGCCCGCCGAACCCGCCCTC